>JBFIIN010000094.1:0-10042 GCA_041601225.1 Oceanococcus sp. | reverse complement strand
GGCCTCTTTTCGTTGGTCCAGACCGGGCCGAGGATTTGAATCCCTACGCCCAGATCATCGTCAGCGAGGCCTTGCGCAGGGGCATACGCGTGAATGTGGAGGACGCCAGCGCGGGCCTGTTCTGCCTGGAATTCGGGGGACGCCGCATTCGCTGCCGGGAATCGCTCAGCGACCTGACCAGCGCCGTGGTGCTGTCGCGTTGCGACGACAAGCGCGTCACCCACAAGATCCTGGGGCAGGCTGGACTCCAGGTTCCACGGCAATGTCTGGCCGGCTCCGACGCCGACAACGACAAGTTTCTGACCTCCTGCGGCGCGGTGGTGGTCAAGCCCTTGCGCGGTGAACAGGGCCAGGGCATCAGCGTCGATGTCCGCAGTCCTGAAGAATTGCGCGCGGCCGTCGAACTGGCGCAAGCCCATTGCGACACGGTCTTGCTGGAGGAATACGTGAGCGGCGATGACCTGCGTATTGTCGTCATCGACTACACGGTGGTCGCCGCGGCGCTGCGCAAGCCCGCCACGGTCGTGGGCGACGGCACCCATACGGTGTCCGATCTGATCGCCAAGCAAAGCCGACGCCGCGCCGCCGCGACCGGCGGTGAAAGCCGCATACCGCTGGATGGAGAAACCCGCCGCTGCGTGGAGCTGGCCGGTTTGAAGCTCAACGACATACCCGCCGCAGGACAGCAAATCGTGGTGCGCAAGGCCGCCAATTTGCACACGGGCGGCACTTTGCACGACGTGACCGCGGAGCTGCATCCGGCACTGGCCCAAGCCGCGGTCGCCGCCGCCCGCGCCATAGAAATCCCGGTCTGCGGCCTGGACCTCATTGTCCAGGCTGCGGACCGACCCGATTACGTCATGATCGAGGTCAACGAACGGCCAGGGCTGGCCAACCATGAGCCCCAGCCCACAGCCGAACGCTTCGTCGATCTGCTGTTCCCCGAATCCCAACATCAGAATCCATGAAAAAACTGCCTATTGACGCCGATTACCTGCAACAGGTCTTGCTGGACCTGCTCGCCATTCCCAGCCCCTCGGGCTACACCGACGAGGTCGTCCATTACACGGGCACCGCACTGGAAAAGCTCGGCGTGGAACTCGAGCTGACCCGACGGGGGGCCATTCGCGCGACCATACCGGGACGCCAGAAAAGTCCGGACCGCGCGATCGTCGCCCACCTGGACACCATCGGTGCCATGTGCCGCGCCCTCAAGGACAATGGACGGCTGGCAGTGACGCCAATTGGGACCTGGGCCGCCCGGTTTGCCGAGGGCGCGCGGGCAACGGTGCTGACCGACACCGGTCGCCTGCGAGGTACCATTTTGCCGCTCAAGGCGTCTGGACATGTCTACAACGAAGAGGTCGAAACACAGCCGGCAAACTGGGATAACCTGGAAATGCGGATTGATGAGAAGGCTTATTCGGTCGACGATCTGCAGGCTCTGGGATGCCACATCGGGGATTTCATAGCCATCGACCCACAGCCGGAAATCGCTGACAACGGCTATATCAACAGCCGTCATCTTGACGACAAGGCCGGGGTCGCGGCCCTGATGGCCTGCACCAAGGCTCTGGTCGAATCCGGCGCCGAACTGCCCGTGGATCTGCACCTGCTGTTTACCATCTCGGAAGAAGTCGGCTCGGGCTGCTCCGGCATCCTGCACCAGGATGTCGCTGAGATGGTCACCATCGACAACGCGACGCCCGCACCCGGTCAGAATTCACGCGAAACCGGGGTGACGATCGCGATCAAAGATCAGGTTGGCCCCTTCGATTTTCATCTGACCCACAAGCTGATTCGCCTGTGCGAAGAACATGACATTGCCCATCAACGCGACGTCTTTCGCTATTACCGCTCCGACAGTGCATCGGCCATCGAGGCGGGGAACGACATACGAACGGCCTTGCTTTGCTTTGGCGTCGATGCCTCGCATGGCTACGAGCGCACCCACCGCGAGTCCCTGACCTGTCTCGCCGAACTGCTCAGCCTATACGCGCAAAGTGCGCCGACCTTCGTCCGTGATCGCGAGGAACTCGCGCCGCTGGACGGTTTTCCTGCCGACAATCTTGTCGAGCCGGCCGGCGAAAGCGCAGCGCCGGATTCGTCCTAGCGGAATTTTCCTGCGGGGGCCAGCTGGTCCTGGCGTTTGATTGCCTCGCGACAAATTCCGCTCATCCAGTTGGCATCTTCCTGCTGTCGAAACAGGACATAGAGCAGACCCAGGAACACCAGCAACAGCGCCCGATCGGTTTCCATTTGTGCCACCTCATTGGGCAGCAACACCAGAAACAAGGTCAGCGCGGAGACACCCATGGTGATGTACACCGACTCGCGAACGCCGCGGTTCAGGAGCTCCAGTCTGGCCAGCATGTTGGCCGTATCGGAGGCATGCTCCCACTGACCGTCACGCGCCAGCCGCAGCACCGCAGTGACGAATACGGCGATGCACATGGTGCACAGAATCACCTCGAATACGATGGCCAGAAAACCATGGCTGGCGCCCGGGTGAGCGGCTCCGTCGGCAACCCATATCGCGACCACTCCCGTGACAACCAGCACCAACTGCATGAACGCAATGGCAATGCCCAGGCCGACCCACAAGCCTTGCCTGAGCGCGGTCATCTCTGTCCTCCCATCCCGCCCACCTCGCCGGTCTGCGTGTACAAGCTCAAGACGCTGGGCGCCATTAAGCTGGAAGCCGGGTAGAAAAGTTGTGAAGAGCGCGAGCTTGCGTGTGCTATAACGGCGGCAGCCTTACGCGGAGCGGGACATGCAGATACGCATTGAGATTGATTTGAAGCCGGAGGAATTGCGGACTTTTCTGGGCCTGCCGGATGTGGCCGGCATTCAGGAAGATTTGATCAACTTTGCCCGCGACAAGATCGGACACGGCATCGAGGGCTTTGATCCTGCCACCTTCGTGCGCGAAAACGTGGACGCCATACGCGGCACCAAGGCCTGGCAGCGCTTGATCAACGTCGCCTTTGGCGCCGACGAGGACGTCGAGCCTGAGCCTCCGCCCAAGCGCAAACGGCGCAGTCCGGCCAAGAAAGCTGGCTCGCAGCGCAGCTGATTCACGGGGTCCGAAATTAGACCCGGGGCCCGAAGGCCCCGGTGGGGGATGGCGACGTTTTACCGTCGCCAGGGGGGAACGTGGGGTGTCATTCCACCCCTATGACCTCAGGCCTGGGCTTCAGCAGCCTTGGGCGCGGCCTTTTTCGCGGCCGCAACTTTGGCCGGAGCCTTTTTGGCAGCAGCGCGCTTGACCGGAGCCTTCTTGGCCGGCTTGCCGTTGATTTCAACAATGATGGCGTTGTAGCCGTCTTTCAACAGCTTGCTCAGCTCATTGCGGGTCTTGACCAGCGTGTCGCGGGTTTCCTCGAAAGCCTTGACGATCTGGTCCTTGCCGGCAGGCAGAAAATCAACCGGCTTGGCCACAACTTCCTGCAGGCCGGCTTCGCGCGCCTTGGCCACGCTGGCCTTGGCCGCACCAAACAATTCCTTGGCAACGCCCTGCTGGCTCTTGGCCACGGTCTTGGCGGATTCAACGACTACACCGTTGGCTTGCTTGAAGGTGTCCAGCGAAGTCTTCGCCAGATCCTGGGCCTTGGTGCTAACTTTTTCGAACCGAACCTTGACGTCGGTCACGATCTCTTGAAACTGCATTGATTAGGTCTCCTACTGCGGTACAGAAAATGAGCGAAAACAAAATTGCTGTGGTGCAGCATTTGTTGCAACGCATCATAGCAGGGCGCGGCCTGTTGTCAAGTGGTGCGCTGCAACAAAACCAATTTTCCGACGAACGGTAATCCAGGTGCATGCATGAATGTCTTAGAACGGGCCAACGCGATGCTGGATGCGCTATGGCGCCCGAACCCGGCTCCGGTCCCACGCCCCGTCGCGAACGTGCTGAAGACCCTGTACTGCACCGGGCGCGAGATCGGCCAGGGCGAGCTCAATTTGCGCGCGATGAGCCTGGTCTACACCACCCTGCTGTCGCTGGTGCCGCTGCTGGCGCTGAGCTTCTCATTGCTCAAGGCGCTCGGCGTGCACAACCGCATAGAGCCGATGCTACTGGGATTGCTGGAGCCGTTGGGCACTGAGGCGCCGCGTATAACCGGCCTGCTGATCGGCTTTGTGGATAACGTCAAAATCGGCGTGCTGGGTTCGGTGGGTATCGCCCTGCTGTTCTATACCGTGCTGGCCATGATCAAGAAGGTCGAATCCAGTTTCAACTTCATCTGGCGTATCGCCCGCGAGCGGCCCATGTCGCAGCGCGTGACCGAATACCTGGTGGTATTACTGGTCGGCCCTTTGATGATCTCGCTGGTGATTGGAATGACGGCCGGCATCAGTTCCCATCGGTTGCTGGCCTCGGTCGCCGACATGGAGTTTCTGGCCCGGCTGGCCGTTCAACTGAGCCACCTGGTGCCCTACCTGTTGATCACCGGGATATTCAGCTTTGTCTTCTCATTTATCCCGAACACCCGCGTGCAGCCACGGGCGGCGCTGATCGGCGGCCTGGTGTCCGGCGTGCTGTGGCAGACCACGATGTGGGGTTTCGCCAATTTCGTGGCCTCGGCCTCGAACTACAATGCGATCTATTCCGGCTTCGCGATCGTCATTTTCTTGCTGATCTGGCTCTATCTCGGCTGGCTGATCCTGCTGATAGGCTGCCAGATCAGTTTTCTGGTCCAACATCCGGAATATGTTACCCGCAGTCGCAGCTACCCGCGCCCCAGCCCCGAGGCGCGTGACTTGCTGGCGCTACTGATGATGGCCGTGGTAAGCCGCCGCTTTCAGGAGGGCGCCAAACCCCTCAGTGCCGAGCAACTGGCCCGCGCCACTCATGCACGGCCCGAGCTGATTTACCCGCTGCTCGACGAGTTGTGCGCCAGCGGCATGCTGGCGGAAACCGCGAGCGGCGGCCTGTTGCCGGGGCGTGATCCGGATGAACTCGCAGCCGTGGCCTTGCTCGACGCGCTGCACGATAACAAGCCGCCCTATCACAGCCATACTGGGGATTTTCGAGCCGTTGATGAGATCGCTGAAAAGCTGCGCGCCGCGCGGATTCAAACGCTGGACGCCGTCACGATCGGCGAACTCGCCCGCACGAGCGAACCACGCAAGCAGGAGCATTCCCGATGAGCACCATCCATGGCGTCCCGGTTTCACCCTTTGTCCGCAAGCTCATGATCTTCATGGACGAAAAGGCGCTCCCCTACGCATTGAACATGGTAAGCCCCGGCGACACTTCGGCCGATTTTCGCGCTCTCAGCCCGCTGGGCAAAGTGCCGGGCTACAGCGACGATCAGGTGGGCATTTCCGATTCATCCGTGATCTGCGCGTATCTGGAAAAACGCCACCCGGATCCGCCGCTCTACCCCAGCGATGCGGCCAGCCTTGCCCGCACCCTGTGGCTGGAAGAGTACGCCGACACCCGTTTCATGGAAGCTTCCGGCGCCTTGTACTTTCAAACTTGCCTGGCCGAAAAATTCTTTGGCCGGCCGGCCGATCAGGAGCGCATCGCCCAAGTGTCCGGCCAGCTTCTGCCCGACGCGCTCGAATACATCGAAAGCGTATTGAATCCTACGGATTTCGCAGCTGCGGCCACCTTCGGCTTGGCTGACTGCGCGCTGGCCTCGAACCTGATCAATCTCGAGCACGCGGGCTTTGCGCCCACCGCTGAGCAGCACCCGAAGCTTGCTGCCTATCGTGATCGGCTATTCGAGCGGTCCAGCGTGCAGGCCGCGCTGACGCGCGAACGCAGCATCTTCGGCCGCAGCTAAGCAATCCAGCGCCGCAGCCTTCTGGCCCGGCGCTGGCAAGCTACAGCCGGCCGTCTGGCACCACAATATTCAGCTCCAGCACTTCCAGGTCGCCGTCGCGCTCGACGTCGATCTTGACGGCTTCGTCTGACACTTCCACGTACTTGCGAATCACCGCAAGCAAATCCGCCTGCATTTGCGGAAGATATACCGGGCCTTTCAGGCCGCCGCTGCGCCGATGGGCAACAATGAGCTGCAGACGTTCCTTGGCAACCGACGCGGTCTGCTTCTCGCGTCCGCGAAACATATCGAGTAGGCGCATCATCAAGTCCCGAACAGACGGCCGAGGAAGCCCTTGCGCTCCTCGGTCAGGAATCGATGGGGACGCTCCTCCCCCAGGAATCGATCAACCAGATCCATGTAGGCCGAACCCGCGTCGGATTCCGGCTCCAGAATCACGGGCGAGCCGGCATTTGAGCTGTTCAATACCGTCGCGGATTCCGGAACGACGCCCAGCAGGGGAACCGCCAGGATTTCCTGTACATCATCCACCGATAACATCTCGCCCTTGGCGACCCGCTGTGCCGAGTAGCGCGTCAGCACCAGATGCTCCTTGATCGGGCCGATGCCATGCACGACCCGCTCAGTCTTGCTTTGCAAGATGCCCAGCACCCGATCCGAGTCACGCACCGAGGACACTTCGGGGTTGGTCACCACCAGGGCTTCATCAGCGAAATACATCGCCAACATTGCACCCTTTTCAATTCCGGCCGGAGAATCGCAAATGATGTATTCAAAATCTTTGGCCAGTTCTTCCAGCACCCGACCCACACCTTCCTGCGACAGCGCATCTTTGTCGCGAGTCTGCGAGGCCGCCAGAATCGACAGATTGTCGACCTTCTTGTCCTTGATCAGAGCCTGCCGCAGGCTCGCTTCGCCATTGATGACATTGACGAAGTCATACACCACCCGGCGCTCGCAACCCATGATCAAATCGAGGTTGCGCAATCCCACATCGAAATCGATGACCACGGTGTTATGACCGCGCTGCGCCAACCCGGTAGCGAAGGACGCGCTCGTGGTGGTTTTGCCCACCCCGCCCTTGCCCGAGGTCACAACTATGATTTTGGCCGCCAACACACTTCTCCTTAAAATCTCAAACCAGACCGGCGCGCAAGCGCTGATCTACAGGGAATCAATACACAAACGTTCGCCATCCAGGCGGACTTGCACCGCCTGCCCGCGCATCGCGTCGGGAATGTCGTCCGCCACCTTGTAGCGCCCGGCGACCGCCAGAATTTCGGCCTGCAGGTCGCGACAGAAAATTCGCGCGGACTCGTCGCCCTGCGCCCCGGCAATCGCCCGCCCGCGCAAACTGCCGTAAATATGCACGCAACCGTCGGCGATGACTTCCGCGCCCGCCCCGACTGCCGCCATCACGATCAGATCGCCGCCGCGGGCATACAAACGCTGCCCGGATCGGACCGGCGTGGTCACGATGCGCTGCCGGGCTGCCCCCGCAGGCGCCGGCTCCTGAGGTTCCGCGGCGACTGCGGCCTCCGACTCGACCGGGGCGGAATCGGCCTCGACGGGATCCGCGCGCGGTGGGCGTGTCCCGCCTTGTTCGCGAATGACCGGCAAACCGGCGTGGCGGATGGCCGCTTCCAGGGACGCATGGGTGCGAAAGGCCGCCACCACCGGCAGGCGGCGCTCGGCGAAGACGTCCAGCAGCTTGTCCACCGCAATTTCGGGTATCGCGAATTCCAGCACGATGGGCATCTCACCCAACAAACCGCGCGCCTTCTGGAGTTGCTTGTCCAGCGCTTCAGCCACGAGTTCAAGGTCCCTGCTGCCGACACGCAGCACGGACATGCTCATCATCCGCCCTTTGAATTCAAGCGGAGACAGGGAGGTAGTGGAATCGGACATGGACGGCGCCGGAGTTTATAGAACTGCGCCCCCGTTTGCAGGCCCATGCAGCCAGGACAAGGCGTGGCGCGGCCAGGCCGTCTGGCGTTCGCGCGAATTCGCGCGAACGCGGATGGGGTTCCTGGCTATTTGGGCGGCAGGGAAGCCGCGAAGGCGGTACCGATCGAAACCCAGAAGGCCAGATCCTGTTCCGACTCCAAACCGGTCGGCTCGACGTAAATGAAGCCCTTCAGCGGCCGACCCGTGAAGTCCATGGGGCTGGCGTGAGGCCGCTGCAGCAACTGCGCGTGCTGCGTCGGCCCACAGCGCACCATCAAGCGTTCAGCGTTAATGCCCACCGCCATATGGCCGCCCACCAAAAACGCCAGCCCGCCAAACATGCGCCGTTCCACGGTGGGCGGGCCGGACTCCAGCAGTTCCCGGACGCGCTGGGCCAAGCCCTCGTCGTAGGCCATCGCTCACCTCGCTTTCTGAATTGAATTCTGAACGCGGATTGTGACAGCCGCTCGGCCAATGGCAGACTGAGCCAATTTTCCAACGCAGACAAATTATGAGCCAGACCGTCGAACTTTTCTGGGATCCCGCCAGTTCCTACAGTTATCTGGCATCCACTCAGATCGACGCCGTACTTGCAGGTTCAGGCGCCGTGCTGCACTGGCGGCCCTTCCTGCTTGGCGCCGCATTCAAAGCCTCAGGCAATCAGCCACCGGTCGCGGTGCCGGCCAAAGGCGCGCATCTGTTTGTCGATCTGCAGCGTTGGGCGCAGTTGTATGGGGTAGGCATATGCACGCCCAAAAGCTTTCCGCTGAACAGTCTGCTGCCCACCCGCGCCGCGACCGTGGTGGCCCGAACCGCGGACGGCCCGCGCTTCGCCAAGGCCCTGCTCGCCGCGCACTGGCGCGATGGCCGCGATATCAGCGATGCCAATGAACTGGGTGCGATCTGCACCACGATGGGCCTGGACGCCGAGGCCATCCTGGAACAGGCCCAAGGGCAGGACATCAAGGACGAACTGCGCGCGACTACCGAGGACGCCATCGCCCGCGGCGCCTTTGGTGCGCCGACCCTGTTTGTGGGCGAGTCGATGTTCTGGGGAAATGACCGGCTGGACATGGTGCGCGCGCTCCTTGATGGGCGAATCAGCCGATGAAGCAGTCCCGCTCCGAGTTTTTGCAGATCCGCGGCCTGCGCTATCACCTGCGCAGCTGGGGGCCGAGCACCGGACGACCGGTGTTTGTGCTGCACGGCTGGCTGGATGTTTCGGCAACCTGGCAGCATGTGGCCGACGCCTTGCCGGACTGGCGCATTCTGGCTCCGGACTGGCGCGGCTTCGGCCTGACCGACTGGTCGCCGGACACCTACTGGTTCCCGGATTATGTGGCCGATCTGGACGCCATCGTCCGCCATTACGGGACGACCGAACCGGTAGACGTCATTGGCCACAGCATGGGCTCGCAGGTGGCCAGCCTGTTCGCCGGCGCGCGGCCCGATCTGGTCCGCAAACTGGTGTGCCTGGACGGTTTCTATGTCCCCAATATGGAAGCCAAACTGGCGCCGGGGCGCATGCGCGAGTGGCTGGATAAACTGCAGGCCGAGCCGCGGGATCTCACCTATCCCTCGTTCGAGGAATTGGCCGCGCGCATCGCCAAGAAGCACCCCCGCCTGTCGGCAGAGCGCGCATTGTTCGTGGCCCGCTGCTGGGGCGAGGAACTCGGCGAAGAGCGCATCCGGCTATGCGCCGACCCCCGCCATCGCCAACATGGACCCATGCTTTATCGGGCCGAAGAGTCCCAGGAAATCTGGCGTCAGGTCAGCTGCCCGGTTCTGGCTCTGGATGCCGAGACTTCGTACCTGTCGCCCTGGCTGCCGGCCAAAGAACGTAAAAAACGCCTGGCCTGCTTCAAGAACTTGACGCATAAACAGGTGCCGGAGTGCGGTCACATGATGCATTTCGATGCGCCGGTCGCCACGGCGCAAGCCATTGCCGCCTTTTTGGATGACTCCGCTGACGACTGACACCGCAGTCGCGCCGATCATCTCCGTAGAGAATCTCAGCAAAGTCTACGAGGGCGGATTTCAGGCGCTGAAGAACATCAATCTGCACATCCAGCCGGGTGAGATATTCGCCCTGCTGGGACCCAATGGCGCCGGCAAAACCACGCTGATCAACATCATTTGCGGGATCGTCAATCCAGGCAGCGGCCGGGTCATAGCCGATGGCCACGACATCCTCAGTGATTTTCGTGGCGCCCGCGCCAAGATTGGCCTGGTGCCCCAGGAATTGTCCACCGACGCTTTTGAAAGCGTGTGGAATACCGTGCAATTCAGTCGTGGCCTGTTCG
>JBFIIN010000093.1:0-10101 GCA_041601225.1 Oceanococcus sp. | reverse complement strand
TCGGCAAACTGCAGGCCCAGCGCGTGCGGCGCGGTAAGAACCAGCGCCAGCAACAAACCGCCCAGCAATACCCCCCGCTGGGCACTATTCGCCGGTACAAACTGGGCCCATTCGTAGCCACCCAGCATAAACACGCAGGCCACGATCAGCGCCAGGCTCCAGCTCGGCAAAAACCAGACCGCGCCGATCACCATGGGAATCAAGATCAGGGCGGTTGCGATTCGAACTCTAAGCACGTGCGGCCTCCGGCAATTCGGCAACCCGGCCGAAACGGCGGTCGCGGTTCGCGAACCAGCTTAGCGCCTGGTTCAACTGCTGGGCATCGAAATCCGGCCACAGCGTTTGAGTAAAATACAGCTCGGTGTAGGCCATTTGCCAGAGCAAGAAGTTGCTGATGCGCGACTCGCCACCGGTCCGGATCAGCAAGTCGGGTTCTGGCTGGTCGTGCAGCGCCAGACCCGCGGCCAGACGGGAGGCATCGATCTGAACCGGCGCCAAGCGACCTGCCGCTACGTCCTTTGCCAATGCGCGCATCGCCTCCACGAGGTCCTGGCGCCCGCCGTAACCCACCGCAATGTTCAGACGCAAACCTGCGTTGCTGCGGGTTTCGCTCTCGGCGCGCGCCATTTCCGCCAGCAACTCCGCCCCGAAGCGGCCGTGATCGCCGATGAATTGCACACGGACATCGTTCTTGTGCAGCTCATGCATGTCGCGCTTGAGGGTGCGTAGGAACAGATCCATGAGGAGCTTGACTTCCTTGCCGGGGCGCTCCCAATTTTCCGTGCTGAACGCGAACAGGGTCAGGTGGGGCACACCGGCGTTCCAGACCCATTCGATCATCTTGCGGGCCGCCTGCCCGCCGGCGCGATGGCCTACACCGCGCGGGCGACCGCGCTGCTGCGCCCAGCGACCGTTGCCATCCATGATAATGGCGATGTGACGCGGCAGCCTGTCGGCCGCCGCATCCGGGGCTATCGGCAGATGATCAGGATCAGTCATGGGTGCGGACGAGGTCTTCAGACCGCCATCATCTCCTGCTCTTTATCGGCAAGGATTTCATCGACACGACCGACAAACTGATCCGTCAGGCGTTGAATTTCCTGTTCGCCCCGCCTTAGATCGTCCTCACTGATCATCTTTTCCTTTTCCAGGTCCTTCAGATCCTGATTCGCATCGCGCCGAATGTTGCGAATGGCCACCCGCGCGTTCTCGCCTTCGTGCTTGACCACCTTGACCAGCTGGCGGCGGCGCTCTTCGGTGAGCGCCGGAAGAATAATCCTGATGGTCAATCCCGAGGTGTTGGGATTAAGACCCAGATCCGAGGTCATGATGGCTTTCTCGACCTTGCCAACCATGTCCTTTTCCCACGGCGCCACGGTGAGAGTCCGGGCGTCTTCATTGGTGACGTTCGCGCATTGGCTCAGGGGCACCATGCTGCCGTAGTACTCGACCTGCACATGATCGAGCAGACTGGCATGCGCCCGCCCGGTCCGCACCTTGCTCAACTCGTTCTGAAAGGATTCGACGCTTTTTTGCATACGCGCTTCGGCGTCTTTCTTGATGTCGCCAATCATGCCTGGCCTCCGTTATCCACGAGTGTACCAATGCTCTCGTCGCCGCAAAGCATCTTCAGCAGATCGCCTTTGCGCATCATGTTGTAGACCCGCAGCCGCATCTGGTGATCGCGGCACAGAACGATCGCGGTTTGATCCATGACCGCCAGACGTCGATCCAGCACCTCGTCATAACTCAGCCGCTCAAATCGGGTGGCGCCGGGCACCTTGACGGGGTCCGCATCGTAGACGCCGTCCACCTTGGTGGCCTTGAGCATCAGATCGGCGCCGATCTCCACCGCACGCAGTGCTGCAGCGGTATCCGTTGTGAAAAAGGGATTGCCGGTGCCGGAGGCGAAGATCACGATGCGACCCTTCTCCAGATGCCGCACGGCCCGCCGACGGATGTAGTCCTCGCAGACCTGATTGATGCGAATCGCCGACATGACCCGGCAGAATTCGCCGCGCTGCTCCAGGGCATCCTGGATCGCCAGGGCATTCATGACGGTTGCCAGCATGCCCATATGATCGCCGGTCACCCGATCCATGCCGCCGCCGGCCAGCCCCTCGCCCCGAAAAATATTGCCGCCACCTACGACGATGGCCACCTCGGCGCCGGCGGCGGACAATTCGCCGATCTCCTGCGCAAGGCCGGTCAGAACTTCGGAGGACACACCGTAATCCGCGTTGCCCAGCAAGGCCTCGCCACTGAGCTTGAGAAGGATTCGCTTGTATCGCAGCTTGCTTTCAGTCATGGCTTGTTTCTTGATCGCCGTTACATTTTTCGTAGATAAAAACAGGCCCCGGCGAGCGGGGCCCCTTTCTTCTCAATACATGGCCGCCATGGTCATCAAGCGCCCATGGCCGCCTTGGCTTGCGCGGCCACCTCGTCAGCGAAGTTACCCTCTTCCTTGGCAATACCCTCACCCACTTCAAAGCGGACAAACTGGCTGACCCGCGCCTGGGCACTTTCCAGCAATTTGCCGACCGTGATGTCCGGATCCTTGACGAAAGGCTGGCCCAGAAGCGTGATCTCACCCAGGAACTTGCGCAGGCGGCCATCTACCATCTTGTCGATGATTTCCTGGGGCTTGCCGCTGCTGGCGGCCTGGGCCAACAAAATCTCGCGCTCGTTGTCCTGTGCTGCGGCAGGCACGTCACCGGCGGCGAGGTACTGCGGCGCGCTTGCCGCCACATGCATGGCGATGTCCTTGCCCAGCTCTTCGCTACCGGCTTCCAGCGCGACCGCCACGCCGATCCGCCCACCATGGCTGTAGGTGTAGACCGCACCCTGCTCCGCGTCAATGATTTCCGCGCGGCGCAGCCCCATGTTCTCGCCCAGGCGCGTCACCAGTTCGCGGCGGGCCTCGTCCAGGGACTTGTCGTCCACCCTCTGCTGCAACAACTCAGCGACGTCGGTCACACCGGAACTCAAAGCGGCATCCGCCGCAGCCTGAGCCAGAGCCTGAAATTCTTCACCTTTGGCCACGAAATCCGTTTCGCAGTTGTACTCGACAACCGCGGCTTTGCGGCCATCCGCGCTGACCGAAAAAGCGATAATTCCGTCGGCCGCAACCCGACCGGCCTTCTTGTCCGCCTTGGCCTGCCCGTCCTTGCGCATTTTCTCCATCGCGGCATCAATATCGCCCGCGGTGGCTTCCAGTGCACGCTTGCAATCCATCATCGCGGCACCGGAGCGTTCGCGAAGTTCTTTAACCATTGCTGCTGTAATTGCCATCTTTCGCTTCCGCCTAGTTTGCTGCTGCAGGTTCATCGGCCATGTCGGCCTTGGCCCTGCCCGTGGTCACCGATTCACGCCCCGCCAGCACCGCATCAGCCATCACTGCGGTATATACGTTGATCGCACGGGTCGCGTCGTCGTTGCCGGGAATGACGCAATCAACACCGTCCGGCGAGTTGTTGGTATCCACCACGGCGATCACGGGAATGCCCAATTTCCGGGCTTCCTTGACGGCGATATCTTCATAACCCACGTCGACGATGAACAGCACGTCGGGTAGCGAACTCATCTTGCGTATGCCCTGCAGGGTTTTTTTCAGTTTGTCGTACTCCCGACTCAAGGTCAGGGATTCCTTCTTCGACAGCTTGATGGTTGCGCCTTCACCAACTTGCTGTTCCAGCTCTTCCATACGCTTGATGGATTGCTTGACTGTTTTGAAGTTGGTCAACATACCACCCAGCCAGCGCTGGTTGACGTAGGGCATGCCACAGCGCTCAGCCTCAGCTGCGACCACGTCGCGCGCGGCACGCTTGGTCCCTACGAACAACACCTTGCCACCATCGGCGGCGATTCGACTGGTGTAGTTATAGGCATCCTTGAGCAGCGGCAGGGTCTGCTCGAGGTTGATGATATGAATCTTGTTGCGGCTCCCGAAAATGTACGGGGCCATACGCGGATTCCAGTATCGGGTCCGGTGTCCAAAATGCACGCCCGCTTCCAGCAGCTGGCGCATGGTGACTTGCGTCATGGTGTTACTCCTTGGGGTTAATGGCCTCCATATGCCCCGACGATGGCCCGTTTGGGACCCCCACCGCAGGTATTGGCATATGTGTGGATTTGGCTGCGAGCAGCCTGAATTTGCCGAAAGGCGCGCGCTTTATAGCACATAGACCTGAGCGGCACCAAACGGCCAGTACGGTTAGAATTACAGGTTTACCCCATCCGGGGTCCGTTGTTCCCGCTACGCCCCCGCCCCTCAGATTCCGATATGCCAATTTCCATAAAAAGCCCCGACGAACAAGAACGCATGCGCGTGGCCGGCCGCCTCGCCGCCTCGGTCCTCGAAATGATCGAGCCCCATGTGCTGCCCGGAGTCACCACCGATGACTTGAACACGCGCTGCCACGAATTCATCGTCAATGACCTCGACGCCGTCCCCGCGCCACTGAACTACCGGGGCTTCCCCAAATCGATCTGCACATCGGTGAACCACGTGGTGTGTCACGGCATTCCGGGTCCCAAGCGGCTTAAGCAAGGCGACGTCATCAATATCGACATCACTGTGATCAAGGATGGCTTTCACGGCGACACCAGCCGGATGTTCCAGGTCGGAAAAACCTCGGTACTGGCCCAGCGCATTTCGGCCGTGGCCCAGCGCGCCATGTACCTGGGCATCGAACAAGTCCGCCACGGCGTACACCTGGGCGACATCGGTCACGCCATTCAGAGCTATGCCGAAGCCGAAGGGTTTTCCGTAGTCCGAGAGTACTGCGGCCACGGAATCGGGCGCGAATTTCACGAGGATCCACAGGTCCTGCACTACGGCAAACCGGGAACGGGGGTCGTGCTCGAGTCCGGCATGACCATCACCATCGAGCCGATGATCAATGCCGGTCGCGCGGAGGTGAAATTGCTCGGCGATGACTGGACCGTCGTCACCCGCGACCGCATGCTTTCTGCACAATGGGAACACACGATCCTGGTCACCGAACAGGGCTGCGAAATCCTGACCCGGCGCGCCGACGAATCCTTATGAACCTGCCAGAAGCCAATGATTTCGACGAGTTGCCGAGCTTGCTCAGCCTTGCCGAACTGGAACAGCGCTTATCCGGAACTCCGGACACCGCAGGCTACCGGGCTGCCCTGAAATGGGCGCGCGAAGAGATATACAAGGCCTTTTCCGATGGCACCCCGGCCCACGATCTGGTCAAGGCGTTCACCGCCATCAATGACCGGGTGATTCGCGGCGCCTGGCAGCACTTTCTGGAGGATGCCGGCCAGGATCTGGCGCTGCTCGCGGTGGGTGGCTACGGACGGGGCGAACTGCTGCCATTTTCGGACATCGACCTGCTGATTCTTTATGCGCCGGACCGTCTGGATGAGCATGCCTCGGCGCTTGAAGCCTTCATCGCCTTCTGCTGGGACTGTGGCCTGGAAGTGGGACACAGTGTGCGCTCAGTCGTCGAATGCGAATCCGAAGCCGGCGCCGACCTGACCATCGTGACCAATCTCATGGAATCACGGCGCCTGTGTGGCGATCCCGAGTTGGCCGAGGCCATGTCGGAGGCCGTATCGCCGCTGCGTATTTGGCCGGCAGATGCATTCTTCCGTGGCAAATTCACCGAGCAGAAAAAACGCCACCACAAATACGATGACTCCGGGTACAAGCTGGAACCCAATGTCAAGGAAGGCCCCGGTGGTCTGCGCGACATTCAGATGATCAGCTGGATGTCGCAACGCCTCTATGGCAGTGGCGATATGCAGGACTTTACCGAACACGGGCTGCTCAGCGACCAGGAGGCCGCAACCCTGTTCGCCGGTCGCGACTTCCTGTGGCGCGTTCGCTTCGCGCTGCACATGATCGCGGGCCGCAGCGAGGACCGTTTGCTGTTCGATCACCAGGTTCGGGTTGCCGAATTGTTTGGCTATGAAGATGGCAGCCACAATCTGGCCGTAGAGCAGTTCATGCAGCTTTATTACCGTACAATCAAAGGCTTGTCCGTACTTAATGATATTTTGCTGCAACTTTTCAATGAACGAATTTTTCATGGCACCAGTGACTCCAGCCCACAATCTCTGAGCCCCGAGTTCCAGCTGGACCGCGACTTTATTCAGGTCAAAAATCCCGAAGTTTTCCGCGAACGGCCCCTTGCCCTGATGGAAATTTTCGTACTGTGGGCCGACAACGAAGCCTTGGGCGTCAAGGGCATAGGCGCGGACACGCTGCGGATCATGCGGCGGGATCGCAACCTGATTGACAGCGAGTTTTGCGCGAGCGTTGAGGCGCGTCAGACTTTCATCGAAATTCTGCGCAAGCCGCGTGGCGTCTTGCATACCCTGCGACGCATGAATCGCTACGGCATCCTCGGGCGCTACATCCCGGCCTTCGGCAAGGTCATAGGGCGTATGCAGTATGACCTGTTTCATACCCTCACGGTCGACGAGCACACGCTGTTTGTGGTGCGCAATATCCGTCGGCTCGCCGTGCCTGAGTTTCGCCACGAATTCCCGGAGTTCTCGGAACTCGCCCGAAGCCTGGCCAAACCCGAACTGCTGACCCTGGCCGGGCTTTTCCATGACATCGCCAAAGGGCGCGGCGGCGATCATTCGGAACTGGGCGGCGAAGATGCCTATGCCTTCTGTCATCAGCACGGTCTGGCCACGGCCGACTGCGAGCTGGTGGCCTGGCTGGTGCGCAATCACCTGTTGATGTCATTGACGGCGCAACGCAAGGATGTATCGGACCCGCAGGTCGTCAATGAATTCGCCAGCCTGGTCGGGTCGACCCCGGCTCTGGATTTCCTGTATCTGTTGACCGTCTGCGATATCCGCGCCACCAATGCCAAACTGTGGAACGGCTTCAAGGCCGGCCTGCTGCGCAGCCTGTACAGTTCGGCGCGGCGCGTGCTGGAGCGCGGCAATCCGGTCGAAGAAGCCGAACTGATCGCCGAAACCAGGCATCAGGCCCGCAGCCAGCTCGCCGAAAGCGGCTTGCCCAATGATCAGATAGACGCCGTATGGGCGCGCATGGACGACGAGTATTTTTTGAAGCACAGCGCGACCGAGGTGGCTTGGCAGACTCAGGCCATCGCCAATACCGGCGAGGGCGCCGCGGCAACCGTTCTGGTCCGCCAGTTTGAAGGCCGGGGCACCGCGGTATTCCTGTACCTGCCTGACGCCCGGCACCTGTTCGCGGCCACAACCGCGGCCTTGTCGCAGCTCGGAGTCAACGTGCTGGATGCGCGGATCAGCAATACCACCGACGGCTATACCCTGGACACCTTTTTTATCTCCGAGCCGGACGGTTCCGAGGTCAACGGTCCCGAGCGCCGTGCCGAAATCCGCGCGCGCCTGGTACAGGCGCTCGCATCCCCGGATTCCAAAGACTGGACAGTGACGCGCCGCGTCTCCACCCGCCGCAAACATTTCAGCACGCCGACCCAGATCTATTTCAGCAACGCGCCGGATGCAAGCTATACGATCATGGAACTGGTGGCCGGTGACCGACCCGGTCTGCTTTCTGCGGTGGGTCGCGTGTTTGCCGATTTGAGCATTGACCTGCGTGACGCCAAAATCGGCACCATCGGCGAACGTGCCGAAGACCTGTTTTTTATCACCGCCGCCAACGGCAAGGCCATAACCGACGGCGCGCTACTGCACCAGTTACGCGAAGCGGTAACCTCCGCCTTGAGCGGCACCACCTGATCTGCAACGACGAGGGGCCAGCAATCCGTGCAAGTTGAAGAATTGCGTTCAATCATTGAGTCCGGCTTTGCGCAACGGGCCGAGTTAGACCCACACAAGCCGGACCCGGGCCTGGCTTTGGCCGTAGAGCAGGCCATTGCCGGCCTCGATAGCGGCGAACTCCGGGTGGCCGAACCCGCCGGCGCCGACTGGATCGTCAATCAGTGGCTAAAAATGGCCGTCCTGCTGTATTTCCGGCTGCACGACAATAGCGCCATCGACGGTGGACATACCCAGTACTTCGACAAGGTGCCTGCCAAATTTTCCGGCTGGACTGAAAGCGAATTTCAGCGCCTGGGTGCCCGGGTTGTGCCGCCGGCCATGGTGCGCCGCGGCGCCTTTATCGCGCCGGATGTGGTGCTGATGCCCAGCTATGTGAACATTGGCGCCTACGTGGATTCCGGCACCATGGTCGACACCTGGGCTACGGTGGGCTCCTGTGCGCAGATCGGCCGCAATGTGCATTTGTCCGGCGGCGTGGGCATCGGCGGCGTGCTGGAGCCGCTGCAGGCCAATCCCACCATCATTGAGGACGACTGCTTCATCGGGGCGCGCTCAGAGATTGTGGAAGGCGTGGTCGTGGAACGTGGCAGCGTGATATCGATGGGGGTGTTCATCAGCCAGAGCACACCGATCTTCAATCGCGACACGGGTCAGATCAGTTATGGCCGGGTGCCTGCGGGCAGCGTGGTGGTCACCGGCGCACTCCCCAAGGATGGCCCTGGCGGCCCATATAGCCTCAATTGCGCGGTCATCGTGAAAACCGTGGATGCCAGGACCCGGGCCAAGGTTGGCATCAACGAACTCCTGCGGAACGCGGTTGCCAGCTAGCCATGTCCGACAAGTCGCCGCTGGCCACCTTGCATGCGCTGATCGCGCGCCCCTCGCTGACCCCCGCCGACGCCGGCTGCTGCGAGCTGATCGGCGAGCGCCTGGCGGCACTGGGTTTTCAGCTCGAATGGCTGCCCAAGAACGGGGTGACCAACCTATGGGCGAACTGGGGGAAATCCGGCCCGCTGGTGGTGCTGGCCGGCCATACCGATGTCGTGCCGCCTGGCCCGCTGGACCATTGGGAAAGCGACCCGTTCGTGCCCACGCAGCGCGGTGGATACACCTATGGCCGGGGCGCAGCGGACATGAAATCCGGCCTGGCGGCCATGCTCTGCGCCGTGGAACGGCTGCTGACCGGCACCGCACCGCGCATGCGTCTGGGTTTCCTGATCACCAGCGATGAAGAAGGGCCTTGTCGCGATGGGACACGCTATGTCGTGGAGGTGCTGCGCCAACGCGGAATCCGGCCGGCCTACACGATTGTCGGCGAGGCCACTGCGGCGCAGGAACTGGGCGACCGCATAATCGTTGGCCGACGCGGATCGCTGGGCTGCAATCTGCGCATCCATGGCACGCAGGGCCATGTCGCCTACCCGGAACGCGCGCACAACCCCATTCACGCCGCCCTCCCGGCATTTGCCGAGCTGTGCGCCAGGCACTGGGACGACGGGAATCCCCATTTTCCGGCGACCAGCTTTCAGATTTCAAACTGGCAGGCAGGCACCGGCGCCAGCAACGTGATTCCTGGCCATGCCGACGTGGTCTTCAATTTTCGCTACGCCCCCAGTTCCGATGCTGATGAGTTGCGCGCGCTGGTTCATGAGTCACTGGACCGCCACAAGCTCAAATATCTGGCGGACTGGTGGCATAGCGGTGAGCCCTATTTCACGGCGCCCGGCGAACTGGTCAGCGCGGTCTCCGCGGCAATTCGCAAGGTGACGGGCCTCAATCCCGAACTTTTCACCGGGGGCGGCACCTCCGACGGTCGCTTTATTGCGACGCTAGGCGGCCAGGTGATTGAAGTCGGCCCGGTCAATGAGACGATCCACAAGGTCAACGAGCGCATTCTATCCGCGGATGTGGATACCCTCAGCCAGATCTATGAACTCAGTCTGAAAAATCTGGCCGCGGCATGAGTACAGAGTTTCGCCCTCACCGGCTGCTGCGCAGCCCGCACGTGCAATCTATCCTGGCCTCGGTCAAGCTGCGCCGGACTCTGATCCGGCGGCGGAGCCGGAGCATGGAGCAGCAGTCGCAGCGGCATCTGCTGGATTGTGGCGCGGGAGTGAAACTGGAAGCCCATTATTCCCCGCGGACCCAGCCGCGCGCGCTGGTCGTCCTCCTTCATGGCTGGGAGGGCAGTCACGACTCCGTCTATCTGTATTCGCTGGCCAACCATCTGTTCGAAGCCGGCTTTGCCATCGTCCGGCTCAACCTGCGTGATCACGGCGGCACTCACGCGCTGAATCCCGAGCTTTTTCATTCGGCCCGCACTGATGAGGTTTTCGGCGC
>JBFIIN010000092.1:0-10106 GCA_041601225.1 Oceanococcus sp. | reverse complement strand
GCTGCCGCCGGCGATCAGCACTTTCTTGTCAGAATTGAAAATAATTTCTTTCTTGTAATGATTGGTCCAATCCTCCTCACCAGTTTTGTATTCCTTGGTGGCGGAAAAGGCCCGTTTCACACCGTAGGTAAACTCGACGTCAGTCGAAAGCTGCCACTTGAAGTTGGTGCCGGCCATCACGTCCAGTTTGGTGCCGCCAAACATCTCAAACTTGGTGCCCGTTGCGAACGAAAATGCGTCTTCGCCCTCGACCTTCAAATTTTTGCCCTTCACACACTCCATCTTGTCGGCGCCCACGTTGATGTTGTAGCTGGCCCGTACATTGGCGATATAGTTGTTTTCCGTGGCCAGCAAGATCCCGGTGATCCCCAAATTCAGGGTACTGTTGAAGGTGGGTGAATAGATGGAGATGTATTTTCGGTCTCCTTCGAAACGGATTTCGTTGTGGTACACGTCGCGGAATATGAAAGTGATGTTGTTGCTGGGCAATTCCTCCGGAGGCATGTTGTTCTCGTTGTAGACGCTGCCCGTTATCAACGGCCGGTCGGGGTCCCCCTCCAGGAACTCGACTACGACTTCATGACCAACGAAGGGTTTGAACATCGCGCCCCAGCGACTGCCCGCCGAAAACTGCGCAACGCGCACCCAGCAGGAGCTGTTGTCGTCCTGTTGTCCGTTGCGGTCCCAATGAAACTGGACCTTGACCCGTCCGTACTGATCGACATGTACCTGGGCGCCGCCCGGTCCGACCACGGTCGCCGTATGGGGACCGCGCACAACGGCTTTGGGCGTTTTTCGGGCGGGCCGAAACGGGACCTTGCTGTCCATGGCGGTGAACCGGACCTGGAAGGGGTCGCCGTCGGCGTTACCCCCGGTCGCGAACAGATCTGAGCTCAGCATAAAGGTGGCGCTGACGATCAGATATTCCTTGTTCTGATCCTGGCGCGGATAGTCGGTGAGGCTGAACAGGTTGCCAACCGCAATGCCCATGGCATTGCCGGCGCCCTCGGCCAACTCATACTGGGCCTGCAATTCTTCGTTGCGAATGCGCGCATAGACCTCGCCTTCACCGGCGTTGGTGTACTTGCCCGGATAGTCGTAAATTTCACCGGCCGCAGCGGGATGGCTCTTGATCACCGATTTCACCATCAACTCGGCCTTGGGCATGGTGAAGTTGTAGTCCTCCAGACTGATGGTTCCCGGCTGGAACACCGTGCCAATCTGCCAGTCGCTGATATGGTCCCGCTCGCGACGTCCATGGTCATCGGGCGGAAAGTAAGGAATGTCGGCATAGCCGGTCTCCGGAGCATGGGCGCCGTAATCGTCTCCGAGCATGAGGACATGCTCGCTGGCGTCATGCTTGAAGTAGTAGTAGATGCCCTCCTCTTCCAGGAGTCGGCTGACGAACTGAAAATCCGTCTCGCGATACTGAACACAGTATTCCCGCGTCCGACAGCTGCGGGTAATGCCAGCGGTGTCAAAGTCGGTAAAGCCGTGCTCCTGGAATACGTCTTTGACGATCTCCAGCGCCGACATGTCCTGGTAAATGCGACAATCCGCCTCGCGCGCCAACAGGGACAGCCAGGGCCGCATGACGGCCGTATAACGCGCATAACGCCCCTCCTGACCGGTGAACCGGAACTGCGTCACCACGCCATGGAAATGCCGCTCGCCTCCATCTGGAAGGTCGATACTTATGGTCAGGGCCTCCGAGAGCAGGTCTTCCAGCTTGATGTTGAGGTCTTCGCTGAGCAATTCGAGGTCGTATCGGAAAGGCTCGCTCAGGCGCTCCGCGCCGGTCATGCGATGCAGCAGCAGCACATCGGTTCCCAATGGCGATTCGATCCGGGCAAATCGTTCGGCCTGGCTTGCATTCGACGGGTTGGACATAGTGCGACTCCGGCTCCGGTTGCCTGCTTAAGGTAGCTTGCCTAGCTTCGGCGGGATGTGATCTGTTTCACGCATTCGCTACGCCTTGTCCAGCTTGGTCATGCGCAAATTCAGCTGGGATCCGTGCATCCCTTCGGTATTGGCGCCGAGAAATTCAGCCCCATAGAAATTGGATCCACTCAGATCAGCCTGGCGTAAGTCGGCGTTCTCCAGGCTGCCCATGAAAAAGTTCATCTGAATCAGCTTCGCCTGCCGCAAATCGGCGCCGGCCAGGCGCCCTTCCCTGAGATCCACGGCCGACAGATCGGCGCTGACCAGGCTGGCCTTTTCCATCATCGCAGACCGCAGGTCGGCGTAACGCAGATCGGCCTGATCCAGGCGTGAGGTTTCCCATATGGAATCCCGGGCCTTGATGTTATAGAGCCTTGCGCCGGTGAAATCCGCTTTTTCGGAACAACGGGCCTTTTCCAGCTTGGCCTCGCTCAAATCAATCTTTGCTGCATGCACGCCATCCAGAGTCGCGTCAGTCAAATCTGCAGCATGCATCTGTGCTCCGCTCAGGTCTGCGCCGCTGAAATCGGCAGCGACCGCTTCCGCGTGGTCCCAGAGACTTCCGGCGAGCGCAGCCTGGCCGAAATCTCCGGCTGCGGCGCTGACTTCCGAAAAGTCTGCTGCCTCAGCCTGCAATCCAACTGCAATGACATGATCCAGGCACGCCTTGCGGAACAGGGTCGCTGAACATCGGGCGCCGCTCAAGTCGGCATCGCTGAGGTCACATTCGGTCAGCTGGGCACGTTGCAGCAATGCGCCAGCCAGCACGGCACCCCGCAGCCGTGCCTGCGGGAGCTTGGCCGCACTCAGATCACAATCCAGAAACTTGCAATCGGAAAAGTCGACACCCGGAGCCACCAGCCCCTGCAGATCCAGGCCACTGAGGTCGCAGCCTGCCAGCGGCTCGCCCGAACGGACTCGCGCGAAAACGTCCTCGCGGGTCAGGGGCTGGATGTCGGGAGCGACGGCGTCGGCCGGTTCAGGCGCAGCGCCGACTGCAGAGGCTTGTGCCTCGGGCGGCAAGCAGGCCAGCGCCTTGGCCTGCAATTCCGCCAGCTGCCGATCTTCTTCGGCGCTGCTTGTGACCGCCGCGTCGGGATCTATGCCCTGTACCTTGAGCCGCTCACGCAAGCTGGCTAGTTCAGCGACCGCCGGATCCACGAGAACCTCAGTGGCTTCGTCCGCTGCTTCGGGTTCGTCCGGTTCCGCGGCGGGCGCGCCAGGCAGCTCCTCGACAGGGGGCTCGTACTCGGCCTCCCAGGCCTTGTGAGTTTCCATGAACAGGGCCCTGGCCCCCTCAAGATCAAGCGCCTGTTCATCGAGTGGCTCGGCGAACATGAACAGGAAACGCAACTCGTCGAACTCCGCGGACGCGCAGGGCGTCGCGCCGCGCCAGGTCAGCGTCAGCTCTCCGGCATCCATATCAACCCAGAGCGTGTCGAGTACGGTCTTGACTTCGCGAAAGTGCTCGCCGAGTCGCGTGGATTCCTGCTCAACGAAGCAGCGCATCCGCAACCCGGGAAGTCGGCTCCGGTAATCTGCGAGATCGCGATCGAGGTTGACAAACCGCAACTCTTCGTCGCCCCGCAAGTAGCCCTCAAGCTGCATTTCCTGGGGCGCGGCGTTGAAGTGGCTCCAATCAAAATCGTCAGGAAACCAGGGCCAGCGCTCCCGCAGCCAGCGTCCGCCATAGCTTCCCAGCCTGTCCTTGCGCGGGGACCAGTCCTGACGAATCGGCCCAAATCCGGCTGGGACGGGCCGGTTCTGTTCAGCGGCGACGAGTTGGCCGGGATCCTCGATGTTGGGCAAAGGACGCGCTTCGCCGCCCGGCAGTCGCTGCGGTCCATTGCCTTTACCCACTGGATTGGGTCGGTAGCCGTTGCCGCCGAAACTGTTCTCCCAGCGCAGCTCCATCTCGGTGAACGCTTCGGGCTGTCGCGCCGTCCAGTGACGGTTGCCGAATACCGCCAGCACGCGGGCATGGCTGCCGACCTGGAAACCAACCTTGCAGGCCGGTGCGGGCTTGCCGTCCGGCGGGTAACAGTGGCCAACCAGCATCAGGTCGGCGCGCGGCTTGTAATAGACGAAATCCGTGGGGCAGCGCAGACTCCCGGCGGCTTCGTCGTCGTCCGGATAGTAAGTATCTCCGGCATGAAAGGGCTGCTCCGCGATGGGTTCGCAGACGCCACCGGGCACCAGTTTGAACCGCCCCTTGGCGATCAGTGTTACCGAATGGCCGGGGAAATTGAGCCTCCCCGGCAGGGGTGCAACTTGAAACGGCGTGCGATTCAGGACGTACAAGACGAACTCTTCCTGACGGCGGGCTTAATCAGACGTCCCTGAACTCAAATTCGAAATCCTCGTCGCGTGCGGTGATATGAACCCCAGCCATGCTCTTGCCTTCCAGGGTGCGATTCA
The DNA here is from genome assembly GCA_041601225.1 of Oceanococcus sp. Classification (GTDB taxonomy): domain Bacteria; phylum Pseudomonadota; class Gammaproteobacteria; order Nevskiales; family Oceanococcaceae; genus JBFIIN01. The sequence goes on along the minus strand of JBFIIN010000092.1, from coordinate 5,747 downwards.
GGAACTCGGTGCTGATTCTTGGCAACACCGTGTTGGTGAGTATGGCATCGATCATGCGCCCTCCCGATTCGAGCTCCTGACAGCGGCTGCGGACCAGATCCACGACAGAGTCGTCGTAACTCAGGGGCAGGCCGTGGTTCTCCTGTACGCGCCTGACGATGCGGCCGAGCTGCAGTCTGGTGATTTCGTTGACCATCTCGTCAGACAACGGATAGTACGGGATCACCACCAGACGTCCGAGCAGGGCCGGCGGAAACTCCTTGAGCAGCGGCTCGCGCAGGGCGGTGGCCATGCTCTCGGGGTCCGGCATGAGTTCCGGATCCTTGCACATGTTCATGATCAGATCGGTGCCGGCATTGGTGGTGAGCAGGATCAGGGTGTTCTTGAAGTCGATCTTGCGCCCCTCCCCGTCCTCCATCCAGCCCTTGTCAAAGACCTGAAAGAAAATCTCGTGCACATCCGGGTGGGCTTTCTCCACCTCGTCCAGCAGCACCACGCTATAGGGCCGCCGCCGAACCGCTTCGGTCAGCACCCCACCTTCGCCGTAGCCGACATAGCCTGGCGGCGCGCCCTTGAGCGAGGACACGGTATGGGCTTCCTGATACTCGCTCATATTGATGGTAATGACGTTCTGCTCGCCGCCGTACAGGGCCTCGGCCAGTGCCAGGGCGGTCTCGGTCTTGCCGACACCGGAAGTGCCGGCCAGCATGAACACGCCTATGGGTTTGTTGGGATTGTCGAGCTTTGCGCGAGAGGTCTGGATGCGCTTGCTGATCATCTCGAGCGCATGACGCTGCCCGATGATCCGTCGGTTGAGTATCTCGGCCAGATTAAGAACGGTCGCGATTTCATCTTTGACCATGCGCCCGACCGGTATGCCGGTCCAGTCCTGTACCACGGAGCCGACCGCGTGTTCGTCGACCGTGGGGAGCATCAGGGGAGAGTCACCCTGCAGCGCGTGCAGGGCGTCCTGGGCGGCGCGCAGTTCAGTGAGCACGGCCTCGCGATCTAGCTCCTCATCGCCGGCCTCTTCGACGTCTGCGGCAGCAGCTTCGGCCTGCTGTTCCAGCTTGCTGCCCGTGCCCTCGACGGTACCAATCTCACCCCGCAACTGCGCGCGCAGATCAAGGATTTTCTCCACCAGTTCGCGCTCGCTCTGCCATCGACCTTCCAGTTCGCCGAGGCGCTCTTGCTCCACGCCCAGGAGCAAATCCGCGGACTCTCGCCGCGCCGCGGTGTCGACCCCAACCGCGGTTTCCCGGTCGATGATCGCGAGTTCGGTTTCCAGGGCTTCGATCCTCCGCCGCGAGTCTTCGACCTCAGCTGGAACCGCGTGCAGGCTGATGGCGACACGCGCAGAGGCCGTGTCCAGCAGGCTCACCGATTTGTCGGGCAACTGGCGCGCCGGAATATAGCGATGCGACAGCTTCACCGCGGCTTCCAGCGCCTCGTCCAGAATCTGCACTTTGTGATGGTTCTCCATCGCGGTGGCCACGCCGCGCATCATCAGTATGGCCTTCTCTTCGCTGGGTTCGGGCACCTGCACGACCTGGAAACGGCGCGTCAGCGCCGGGTCTTTTTCGATGTGTTTCTTGTACTCGGCCCAGGTGGTGGCGGCGATCGTGCGCAGTTGCCCACGGGCCAGAGCCGGTTTCAGCAGATTCGCTGCATCGCCCGTACCCGCCGCGCCGCCTGCGCCGACGAGGGTGTGAGCCTCGTCGATGAACAGGATGATCGGCGTCGGTGAGGACTGTACCTCGTCGATAACCTGCCGCAAGCGATTTTCGAACTCCCCTTTCATGCTGGCGCCGGCCTGCAGCAAACCCACGTCCAGGGCCAAGAGGCGCACGCCCTTCAGCGGCGGCGGCACGTCGTCGTCGGCAATCCGTTTGGCAAATCCCTCAACGACCGCGGTTTTGCCCACCCCGGCTTCGCCAGTCAGAATCGGATTGTTCTGCCGGCGCCGCATCAATATATCGACAACCTGGCGGATTTCCTCATCGCGACCAACGATCTTGTCGATCTTCCCCTGGCGCGCTTCCTCGGTGAGATCGACGCAAAACTGCTGGAGCGCTTCCTGTTTGCCCAGCTGAGCCGGAGCCATGGCGCCGCTGGCTTCGCCCGGCGCAGCGCCACCGCCGGTCTGAAAGCCGTCGCGAGCGCTCATCGTGGCCTCCGGCGAGCCTTCGGTCATGCGTCCGAAATTCTCGATCAGGTCTTCCACCTTGACCTTCTTGAATTCGCCCGAGATCGCGGTCAGTGCCGAAGCCAGTTGACGGGTTTTGAGCAGACCGACGACCAGATAGCCCGTGCGCACCTGAGGATCGTTGAACATCAGCGAGGCGTAGACCCAGCCGCGCTCAACGCCTTCCTCCACGTGCGACGACAGATCCGATATCGAGCTTGCGCCGCGTGGTAGCGCGTCCAGCGATTCGGTGATGTCCTGCGCCAGGCGCGAGGGATTGAGCTCAAAATGCTTGATGATGCGATGCAGGTCGGAGTCCTGCTGATTCAGAATCTGATGAATCCAGTGCACCAGTTCCACGTAAGGGTTGCCCCGCATCTTGCAAAACACGGTGGCACTCTCGATGGCTTTGTAGCCCAATGTGTTGAGCTTGCCAAATAGTGCTGCCCGATTGATTTCTGCCATCTTGGACTCCTCCTTTGCCGCTATTGACCGTTTGACCTAATGCGCGTTGCGCAAGTCGAAAAAAACATCCGCGACGTCATGAGCCGGCGGCGTGCAGTAGGCCCAGGAGGTCTGCCCCAAGCGCGCGCCCCTGCCCAGTTGCAGGGGGGGTACCGCGCCACTGCACAGGATCAGGTTGGCTTCGCACAGATACTCGTCCCCGCAGTACTGGCGCACGACATCGCGCAGCAACCTGGCCCCCGCGGCGCCAGGCAGCAAATGCTGGAAGGCATCCAGCTGCAACGGCCCAATCCTGATACGGAACTTGTTCTGCACGGACCAGACCCGCGCCCCGGCGACCGTGGTGCGGCCAAGCCGGGCGGTGGTCCGGGAGCCGAGGCGACAATGATCCTCTACCGGCAGATCAAGCCAGCCACCAACGAATTCTTCGATTGCCACCGGCACCTTGAGCAGGTCGGTCAGCACACATTCCAGGCCCTCCGCGTTCTTGACATGCGGAGCCAGACGGCCGGCGTAATACAACTTGGCCAGATCCGGGAACTCGTCGCGTCCGCGCAGCGCGGGACTGCCGATACCGATCAAGCTGCCCAGATAGTCCATGAATCGATCGTCCGCAGGACGATCGAAGCTCGCTTCCGGCGCCGCACTCGCCCAGCTGCGATAGAACAGCAGGAGCAGGCGGTGATGAAACAGGTCCAGAAAGCGCGCCAGAGTCGGATCGCGATGATGACGGATGCGGTCGTAGGTGTACTCCGTCAGGTGCAGGGGCAGCGGGCCATTGGGGCCCAGCAAACCAAAGAAATAGCTCCGTACCTGGGGCGGTCGCTCGGCCGAACCCGGCTCAACGCGGGCCAGGGTTGATGGCGCGAAAGCCATGCTAGGTTCCTGTCCCAGGCGTACCGGCTCGTCGGCCGGTCGTTTGGCCTGACCCAGGCGCGGAAGCTCTGGATGCAGCGCATCCAGCCGGCGCAGGGTTGCGAGAAAGCCATGCTTGTATGGCGTGGCTTCCAGTGACTCCTGCCAGCTCAGAGAGTGGGCCGGCGGCCGACGATCGCTGGCCATTTCATGATCTCCCCGCGTTCTTCGGTGGAAATACGTGTTTCGGTAAATGAATTGACCGAAGCGTACTTGGCAAAAAATTTCGACAGCACGGCGCCAAGTACAAAAACACCTGTGCCTTCAAAAGCTTCCTCAAAGAACTTCAAATGAACCTGAATGCCCCGCCCGAAGCTGATCGGGCCCTCGACCGGAATGCGACGCGTGATCGGCTGGGTCGACACCGAGGCCACGCCTTCAACCTGCTTGGCAATCGCGGGGTCACCCAGCTCACCGTACAAGCCCAGCAGATCTCGCAAGCCCGCCGCGCCAACCCGTTCATCACTGTCAACCAGGCTGAGGTAGTTCAGGGTCAGGTGGTTGATCAGCTTCCAATTGAAGGATTCCCTGGTCGGCGCCGCCCGCGGTCGGGTCGGGCCCGCCACACAGCGGATTGAATGTACGGGCGCCCCTGACTGCAAAGAAAAATCGGTTTTGCCCTTGCCGACCGGAATTTCGATAGGCAGGTCGCGATTCGTGCATAAAGTGCTGATGGCGAGTTGCCGCAGACTGTGGCGATACGGCGCCTCATTGCCATCCACCAGCGCAATCCGGACCTCGCTGCCCACATAGGAGGAGCGGGGACCGATCCGGCGTTGCTTGCTCGACATCTGGCGCGGTTCGCGCGTCAGGTTGTAATACGCCAGCCGGGGCGAGCCGCGCATGACATCACCACGGGCATAAAAGGGCAAGAACTCCTGCTGACTCTCGCCGCTGGCCCCGATCCCGGTAACGCCGGTCACGCTCTGGATTTCGAAATCCAGCGGCCGGGTGCGGTCCAGAAGAATCTGATATTCGTGGTCGCGTTCGTTCAGATGAATGCGATCGGCACGCTTTTCGAACAGGTTGATCGCCGGTGTGCAATGCAGCCCGAACTCGGCCGCGTGTACCGCATGCTCCAGACTGCTATCCGCACGGTTCAACAGAAAAATCAGCTCCAGCTCATTGCTGGCGTTACGCTTGACCGCATCGCCCAGCTCGCCAACTTTTACAAATAGAAACCGCGCGGGGAAGGCAAAGTATTCCCGCAGCAGCCGATATCCGTCAAAGGAGCGCGGACCGGTGGGAAGCAAGGCCTCCTCGGGCTCATATCCCATGGGCGACACTGCATCCGCTCCGCGGCGCAGCGACCACGCGCCAGGCTTGTCTGCCTGGCGTGCCACGTAGCCTACGCAGTTTCCGACAAGCTGTTCATAGAGCCGTGACGGCGTCGTGCCGGAACCACGCAAATACACGCTCAGCTGATCCAGGCCAAGCTGATTGAATTTGAGGCCTCCCGCGGTTTTGAGCACCACCCGAATCGCCGCGCGAACCCCCTTGAGATTTTCGAGGTGCAGGGCCGATACGCTGCCGGTTGTCGGCAGGTACTCGGCAGTTTCCACCGCGATGGGCCACAAGGTGCAATCCTGGCTGGTTCGATACTCGCAGGCCGTCTGATCGCCCGGCGCGATCTGACTGCGCAGAGCTGCCCCGCGCGGGATCCTGTAACCGTCAACCAAAGAGGATTCGGTCATGTCCGGCGCCATTTCGACGACCGCCATCGAAGGCAGAGGTGTCACGTAATCCGGATAAACCATCTGCAGCAGGTTGCCGGTGAAACGTGGGAACTCGGCATCCAGCTTGTATTGAATGCGGGCGGTCAGGAAAGCAAAACCCTCAAGCAAACGCTCGACATAGGGGTCAGCGCACTCGAACCCTTCAAGACCCAGGCGGCCGGCGACCTTGGGGAACTCCGCCGCAAACTCGGCGCCCATTTCGCGGATGTATTGCAGTTCGCGATCGTAGTACTCCAGCAGCAAGGGATTCAATTGCGCCCCCCGGCTTCGTCATCGGTCACCCGCACTGTTCCGCACTCCAGATCAAAATCGGTTTTGACAAAGAACTCCTGGGGCACCGGCTGAGCCCAGAGTTCGCCATGCACCTGGAAGCGCAGGGCGTTGTGGTCCATCAGATCATGATCGGCAACGACTTGCACGCGCAGCGATTTCTGCAGAATTCTCGG
>JBFIIN010000091.1:0-10269 GCA_041601225.1 Oceanococcus sp. | reverse complement strand
CGTTGTAAAGGAAGGAATTGCGCGGGCGAAACTCAATTTCCGCGTATGCGTTGGCGCTAAACAGGGCGATCGCGAGCCAGGGGAAAATCCTCATTGGCTGCGATCCTTTTCGTACACGCCCAACACCAGATCGCGGCGCCGGTTGCGACTGATCTTGAGTTCCAGATCCTTAGCTTGACTGGATTTCTGAAAGGTAATCTCCATATTGCGCGTGTAGGGCGGGCTGTCCGCCGGGTCTTTCACAAAGCGCCCCGAAAACACGGCCTGCAGCCGGCGTGGCCCCGGCGCCAGATTGCCGATATACAGGCGATGAAATCCACCACGGCGCAGGGCATACACCTCGCGCGCCGAATAGTCGTGGTGGGCCAGTTCGGTACCGTCGACGGACAGGGTCACGCTTTCCAGATCAAAGGATGTGATATTCATCGACACATAGATCGAGGTCTGCTGTTCATCCGGATACAGCAAATCTTCTTCCAGCAGCCGCAGTTCGGAATTCAGGCTCAGCGCTTCGCGCTTTACGACCTGTACCTGCTTGTCGAGGCGCTGCAACTCGGCAAATTCATCGTCGCTGGTCGCGGCCTGAGCCAGACATACGCAGACCATACCAACCATAAGGCCGGTCAGGCGGGCTATCGAGTCCGTCGCTTGCATAGGTGGATTGTTCGTACGTCCTGGTTAAGCCCACGTGAAGTGCGGGCTGGTTTGATACATGCCCGGGCCGGCACGTGGGCTTATGACCCGAAAACGGGCCGCAAGTTTACTCGTCCGTCGAGTTCAACTCCACGCAGCATGCTTCGGAGATGTCTGCTAGGAATTTGGCGCGCCCGGATTCAGTTGCAACTGCTGGCCGGGATGCAGCAAGTCCCGGCTCAGGTCATTCCAGCGCCGGATGTCCAGTACAGTAACCCGAAACTGCTCGGCGATGCGCGACAACACGTCGCCCTGGCGGACCACATAGACGACCGAATTCACATCGTCGATCTCGGCGAGCAGCAGGCGCTGCCCCGGCACTAGCCGATTGTTTCGATTCAGGCCGTTCAGACTGGCCAGCTGGTCCACGCTCATGCTGTTGTTGCGCGCGATGCTCCAGAGCGTGTCACCACCCCGCACAATATGTATGCCGTTCTCCGGTTGCTGGGCTCGGTAGGCCAGGCGGCTCGCCCGACGCGCCGCCGAGAGCACCGGTCGCGAGAGAGCGCGCGCGTCCATGGGAATCAGCAGCGTCTTTCCAATCGGCAGTACATCGCCGTTCAGTTCATTGGCCTGACGAATCATCGCTGCTGAACTGCGGTTCTTCGATGCCAGCTCGTTAAGTGTATCGCCGCGCTTTATGGTGTGGCGGCGCCACCGGATCCGCTCCGTCGGTGCAAGTCCGGTCAGCGCTTTGTTGAATGCGGCGACATTTTCCCGCGGCAAATAGAGCTTGTACGGACCCTCGGGGGATACGGTCCAGCGCCTGAGTTGCGGATTCAGCTCGTAAAGCCGCGCCAGCGGAGTGCCGGAAAGTCTTGCGGCCTGCTCCAGATCCAGGGGCCCGCGCGTGTCGACGGCCGCGAAGCTCGGGCCGTTTTCGACAAAGGGCAGACGCAAACTGCGGTGGTTCCTGATCAGACGCGCCAGGGCAATCAGTTTGGGCACATAGTCCTCTGCCTGGCTCGGCAGCTCCAGGCTCCAGTAATCCACCCCGCGATTGTGCTCGCGGTTGCTGCGGATCGCGCGGGAAATGCGACCTTCGCCGGCATTGTATGCGGCCAATGCCAGTGGCCAGCTGCCGAAGCGGCGGTAGAGATAGGCTAGGTATTCCAGGGCGGCCTGGGTGGAGAGCATGATGTCGGCACGCTCGTCACACCACCAATTGCGCTGCAGGCCCAATTGATCCGCGGTTGCAGGAACCAATTGCCAGATGCCAGCCGCGCCGACATGGGATTCGGCCTGCGCCCGGAACCGGCTTTCTATGGCCGGAACCAGGACCAGTTCGGCGGGCATATTGCGGGCCCTGACCGCCGTCGCAATCGGCCAGAGAACGTCTCGGCCCAGCCGCAGATTCACCGCCCATTCGGCGCCCCGCGCGCGCAACCGGCTTTCCCAGGCGTCGATGCGCGGATGTTCGATTTCGGTCAGGCGCATGTCCGCAGCCAGCGAAGTCCAGAAATCTTCGGCGATGGCCGGCAGCGGTGTCAGCAATAGCAACATCAGCAGCAAGCGCTGCCAGCGGGGATGGCTCATGCGGCGATTTTACCCTAGTGGCTGTATGGCGGCAGCAAAGCCTGAACCGCGTTGGTATTATTCCTTTGAGGCTGACGGATTGTCAGCACGGTGCAGGAGCATCAGCGGCCATGCCGGCTAACTTAGGTGATTGGTTCAATTCGCCTCGTGCCCAGGGAATATTGCGCGAGGAGCGCCTTCATCTGGCCGCGGTGTTGCCGTCCCTGTTCGGTCGCACCATGTTGCAGATCGGCAACTGGGGAGACGGCCTGCTCCAGACCTCGGCCCACTGGCGAACGGGCGTCGTGGGTCCGGATGGGCGCAGCCAGGTTGTCTGCGCGCTGGAATCTCTGCCCCTGGTCCGGAACAGCGTCGACGCCATCCTGCTTCCGCATAGCCTGGAGTTCACCGACGTGCCGCATCGATTGCTGCGCGAGACGGACCGCACCCTTACTCCGCGCGGACAGCTGGTCATACTCGGTTTTAATCCCTGGTCGTGGTGGGGGCTGCGTCAGCGCTTGTGGCGGAGGCATCCGGCATATCCCGCGGGTTTGCGGCCGCTGGGCCCGGGTCGGTTGTGCGAATGGCTGTCGGTGCTCGACTACGAGGTAGTGCGCTTTGAACGTTTCGGACCGAAGCTCAGGCTCTGGCCGCGGGTTCTGCGTTTCGCTCTGGTACCCTTCTCCGCGAATTATTTGATCCTGGCCCGCAAACGCAGTTTGCCGGTCAGCCCGCTACGTGAACGCTGGCGCAAAGCTTCAGCCGGCATGGACGTGGCTCGTCTGCCATCGGCCCGGAGTGGTACTTGAAAAAAGTTGTGATCTACACCGATGGAGCCTGCAGCGGAAACCCGGGCCCTGGCGGCTGGGGAGCATTGCTGATCTATGGTGACCGCGAGCGGGAAATCTGTGGCGGCGAAGCCGACACCACCAACAACCGCATGGAATTGACCGCGGCGATTCGGGCCCTGCAAGCCCTCACCGAGCCCTGCAACGTGGAGCTGTTCACGGATTCCACCTATGTGCGTCAGGGGATTACGGTGTGGCTGGCCAATTGGCGGCGCAAGAACTGGCGCACCGCGGCGGGCAAGCCGGTCAAAAATCAGGATCTTTGGCAGGATCTGGAGGCCGCAGCGTCGCCCCACGCGGTGGCCTGGCACTGGGTCAAGGGCCATGCTGGCGATGCCGGCAACGAGCGCGCGGATGAGTTGGCGCGTCAGGGCATCCTGGAGGCTGCATGACCCGCCAGATTGTGCTGGATACGGAAACCACGGGTCTGGATCCTGCCGAGCATTCGATTATTGAGATCGGCTGCCTGGAAATCTTTGATCGACGCCTGACGGGCGCCCGCTATCATCAGTACATTAATCCGGGCCGGGATATCGAGGAGGGTGCGGTCGCTGTGCATGGCATCACGACAGCCATGCTGAGCGACAAGCCCAGCTTCGCAGATGTGGCGCAGCAGGTGCTGGATTTTCTGGGCGACGCCGAGCTGATCATTCACAACGCCGATTTCGACATGTCCTTCCTGGCCGTTGAGTTTGCGCGGTGCGGGCGTAGCGCCCAGTGGCCGCCCGCAGGCGGCAGCGTGCTGGACACCCTGCGAATGGCCCGTGACAAGCATCCGGGGCAGCGCAACACCCTGGACGCCTTGTGCAAGCGCTACGACGTCGACAACTCCGGTCGTGACCTGCACGGCGCGCTGCTCGATGCCGGCTTGCTGGCCGAAGTGTATTTGCGCATGACCGGCGGGCAGAACGAATTGCTGTTGAGCAATCAGGCCAGCGCTGAGTCCGGCTTCAAAAGTGCCGCAGAGATATTGGCGGCGGCGGAACAGCCGCCGCGCGTCATCGCGGCCAGCGCTGAAGAACTGGCCGCCCATGAGCAGATGCTGCAAATGATCGAAAAGCATTCGCATGACTGCCTGTGGCTGCGCGCGTGTTCAGACCAGCAGCAGGGCCACTAGCAAGAGCAGGATTGCGCTGGACAGGCCCACCGACCAGGCCCGGCTGAGCGGCGCGCCATCACCCGCCACGGCGTGTAAAAGCTGACCGCTCCGAGTCAGGGCGCGCGCGCCGAGCTGCCCCAGCGCGGTGGCCAGTTGATCCGTCGCCGCCAGCACTCGAGCCGTCACGCGCGGTAGCACGCGGCGGTAGAGCCAGTCGGCATCCAGATTGATGCCGCGCACCTCGGGCGGATAGAGCCCCGTACGAAAGAGCACCACAAAGGCCAGGGCCGCGAACAGCAGCAATTGCATCTGACTGATGACATGGCTGGCGGTATAGGGGTGATAGGCGCTACCGAAGGGCAGGATGGCGTACAGCGGATCGGGATAAATGCCTATGCCTATGCATAGAGCCGCGGTGATTCCCATCGCGATGCGCATGGGCCAGGGTGCTTCGGTACAGCGCTTGTCTGACGTGTGTGCAAAAAATGCAAAGAAGGGCACCTTAATGCCCGAGTGGTCCAGCACGCCGGCTGATGCAAACAACAAGACCAGCCAGAGCAGCCAATGCCCTTCGTAGGCCGCCGCAGCCAGAATTAGTGACTTGGTCACAAAACCGGAAAACAGCGGAAAGGCGGAAATCGAGGCCGAGCCGACCAAGCAGCAGGCCGTGGTGAATGGCATGGACTTGTACAGGCCGCCCAGTTCCGAGGCCTTGGTGGTGCCCACCTGGTGCAGCACGGCGCCCATGGACATGAACAGCAGGGCCTTGTAGAGAATGTGGGCAAAGGCGTGGGCGGCGGCGCCATCCAGGGCCAATGGCGTACCGATGCCGATTCCGGCCACCATGAAGCCCAGCTGATTGTTGAGGCTGTAGGCCAGGACCTTGCGCAGATCGTTTTCCAGCACGGCGAAGAAGATCGGGAACGCGGTCATGGTTGCGCCAATCCACATTAGCTCCTCGGTGCCCGCATAGCCGCGTGCCAGAGCGTAAACCGCCAGCTTGGTGGTGAAGGCGGACAGCATTACCGTGCCGCCCGCCGAGGCGCGCGGATAGGTGTCCTGCAGCCAGTTGTGCAGGAAGGGAAAGGCGCATTTGATGCCAAAGGCGGTCAGGATGAGCAGGCCACCGGGGGTTTCCGTACCCAGATGCCCGAACTCCAGCGAGCCCGTCGCGCGGTAGTGTACCGTCGCCCCCGCCAGTAGCAGGATTCCGGATCCCACCTGAATCGCCAGGTACCGAAGCCCCGCTTGCAGATTGGCCACAGCGTCGCGCGTGAGCACCAGCGCCAGCGAGGCAAGCGCGGTGAATTCCCAATATACGAACAGGGTCACCAGGTCGCCGGCCAGGGCGGCGCCGACTGCCGCTCCGGCATAGATCAGGCCACAGCCATCCAGCCAGCGATTGCGCTCGGGTATGGCGAACAGCAGGCCAAGGAATGCCGCGACAAGGAAAATCAGGCAGAAGATGAAGGCCAGTCGATCCAGGCGCAGCGGGGTCAGCGCCAAGCCGGCGAGATCGCCGGACAGGTTGGTGCCCAGCGGGATTCCGACCAGCACGGCTATGGCGATCAACGGAAGGACCAGCGCAAATGGGGCGCGCAGCCGGTCAGGCAGCAGCAAGGCCAGGCCGCCGCCCAAAATGAGTATCCAGCCGGGATGGTTGAGCAGGCTGCTAATCACCGTAGTAGTCCTCGTCGCGGCGCAGGAAACGACGCAGCGATTTCGCGCTCAGCACGATGCAGCAATAGGACGCGAAACCAAACAGGGCATAAAAGCCCGGCCAGGCCTCAAAGCTGAATTCCGCGTGGCGATGGATCACGAAGTCAGCCAGCACGAACGCGGCGCACAGGATGACCAGCAGCCGTACCAGCCAGCTGACGACACGTGGATTGACCGAAGGCTCGCTCATGGTCAGGGCTCTGCCAGTGGCGCCAGCAACTGCAGCGCGTAGTCGGAAAAGAAGAACAGGGCGACGCAGCTCAGCGCGGTAGCGCAAAGCGGCAGCACGCAGATCCAGCGCGCTTCCTGCCAGACCCAGGGGCCGCGACCGGCCAGAAAGCCCCGCAGCGGGATCGGCAGCAGATAGGCAATGTTCAACAGGGTGCTGGCGGCCAGCACCGCCATCAGCCACAGTGTCTGGGAATCGGCGGCGGCGATGAACAGCCACCATTTGGTCCAGGAGCCGCCCAGGGGTGGCAGGCCGATGATCGACAGCGCCGCGAGGGTGAAGGCCGCAAATGTGAGGGGCATGCGCCGGCCCAGACCATCCAGCTCACTGACATTGATTTTGTGTGCCACCAGGTAAATGGCGCCTGCGCACATGAACAGGGTGATCTTGGCAAAAGCGTGCATGAGGATTTGCAGTCCGCCGCCAATCACTGCGGCCGGTACGGCAAGCGCCGCCGCGACTGTGACGTAGGCCAACTGGCTCACCGTGGAATAGGCTAGCCGGCGCTTAAGGTTATCGCTGCGCAAGGCGATGACCGAAGCGGCGACCAGACTGAACGCCGCCACCCAAAGGACCGGCCGTGCTGCCCCGGAACTGTGCACCAGATCCAGGCCGAACACATACACGGAGACCTTCAGCACCACGAATACGCCGGCCTTGACCACGGCGACCGCGTGCAGCAATGCGCTGACCGGTGCGGGCGCCACCATCGCCGCGGGGAGCCAGCGATGCATCGGCATCAGGGCGGCCTTGCCGGTTCCGAACATGAACAGACAGTAAAGCAGCGTCAGGGCAGCCGGTCCTGCCCCGCTGCCGGCGAGGATGCCGCCTGCGCGGAAATCCAGATTGCCGCTGATCTGGTAGGTCCAGATGATGGCCGGCAGCAGCAAGCCGATCGAAGTTGCCAGTAGATAACCAAGATAGACCCGTCCGCCCCGTCGCGCGTCCTTGTCGCCACGGTGCACGACCAGCGGATAGGTCGACAGCGTCAAGATCTCGTAGCCCACGAACAGAGTGAGCAGGTTGCCGGACAGCGCGACCAGCTGGGCGGCGGCGATCGCAATCGGGAAACAGGCGAAAAACCGGGTTTGATGGGGCTCCTTGTTGGTCCGCATGTATCCGGCGGCAAACAGGCTGACCACCACCCACAGGCTGGCGGCAATCAGCCCAAACAGCAGGCCGAGCGGTTCCAGCGCCAGGCTGAGCGACAGCCCGGGCGCCATTTCCAGCAGGCTCAGCGTCGGCCATTCCCGGGTCTGGGCGCCCGGCCACCACTGCAGCAGGACCGCGACCGTGGCCAGGCCTGCAAGAACCGGCCAGACCTCGCGCAGGCGAGGCCGCTGGGCGCAAACCAGGATCAGCGGCAGAGCCAGCAGCGGCAGCAGGATCGGCAGCAGCAGATTCAGGTCGCCGTTCATCCGGCGCCCACCAGGCGCTGCGCCGCCAGTTGCGCCGTGCTCACCAATGCCGTGGCGTTGATGCCGAGATAAATGCTGCAAGCGGTCAGGGCCCAGGCCGGCAGCAACAGCGCGGCCGGGGCATCGTGGCGCTTCGCATCAGCTGGCGCCGGCCGGTAAGCCGCTTCCAGAATGCGGCCCACGTAGACCACCGCCAGCAGCGAGCTGAGCACGATGATGACCAGTCCCACCGTATGCCCGGCGGCCAGGGTCGCTTGCACCAGGGTCCATTTGCTGATGAATCCGGCGGTCAGGGGCACGCCGATCAAACTCAAACCGGCGACGATCAGCAGGGCGAAGGTCCATGGCATGCGTCGCGCCAGGCCGTGGAGTTCCGTCAGGGAATCCTGACCGAGCCGGTAGACCAGGCAGCCCGCCGCCAGGAACAAGGCGCCCTTGATCAAGGCATGGTTGACCAGATGCACGAAACTGGCGGTCGCGCCGTCGATCGTTGCCAGACCCAGCCCAAACACCAGGTAACCGATCTGGGCGATGCTGGAGTAGGCCAGTATGCGCCGCAATGAATTCTGGGTCACGGCCAAAATCGAACCATAAAGCATAGCCGCCAGGGCCAGAGCCTGCAGCAGACTGGCCGCGTGTTCACGGACATAAACGACACCCAGGACTCCAAAAGCAAAGCGCGCCATGGCGTAGATGGCGACCTTGGTGGCCGCGCCGGCGAGGAACGCGCTGACCGCGGACGGCGCCTGGACATAAACGTTGGGCAACCACTGATGCATCGGGAACAAGGCGCTCTTGAGTGCCAGCCCGAGCAGGACAAAGGCCGCGCCCGCGGCCACAACGCGGGGCATGCTGCTGTCGGGGAGGCGCGTGGCCATGTCGGCCATGTTCAGGCTGCCGGTGGCCTGGTAGAGCAGGCCGAGCCCGATCAACAGGAAGGAGCCGCCCAGCGTGCCCAGGATGAGGTACTGGAAGGCTGCCAGCAAAGCCCGCCGCTGCGGCCCGGCGGCAACCAGGGCATAGGTGGCAAGCGAAGAGACTTCCAGGAATACGAAGACATTAAAGGCATCGGCCGTGGCGGCGATGCCGAGCAAGCCGGTCAGGCAAAGCAAGAACAAGGCGTAGAAAACAGTCTGGCGATCCGCGCTGATTTCGCTCGCCGATGCGCGTCCGGAAAACCACAGGGTGGCCAGGGCCAGGATTGAGACCGTGGCCAGCACGAGTGCGTTGGCTTCGTCGATGATGTAGACAATCCCAAATGGCGGTGGCCAGCCGCCGAGCTCATAGCTCAGCGGTCCGTGCGCCAATACGCGGGCGATCAGCAGCAGGCTCATCACACTGGATCCCAGGCTGGCCAGAACCGCGCCCAGCCAGGCGCTGCGCGAGCCGGCGAACATCACCACCAGGGGCGCCGTCAGCAGGGGGATCAGCACCGGCAGGACCGGCAAATGCTCCATCATTCGGTGCGGTCCTTGCGCAGGATTTCGTCTTCTTCGCTGCTGCCGTAGGCCTCGTAGATTCGCACGACCAGCGCCAGGCCAACGGCGGTGGTGGCGATTCCCACCACGATGGCCGTGAGGATCAGCACATGAGGCAGCGGGTGGGAATACACCGCCTCGACGTCCAGCAAAATGGGGGCCGTGCCACCGAGGCGTTTGCCCATGGATATGTAAAGAATGAAGATCGAGGTCTGAAACACGCCGAGGCCGATGACCTTCCTGACCAGATTCTGCTTGGCGATGACGATGTAAATTCCAATCATCATGAGCACAATCGCAGCCCAATAATTCAGCAGGCCCAGAGTCATGAGCGTTGCCTGCCGCGCCCGGCAAAGGCATAGAAAATTGTGAGCATGACCGCTGTGACCGTGATGCCAACGCCCAGCTCGACCAGAAAAATCCCCCAATGCTGGCCATGCGTCGGGTGGGCGGGATTGAGTACGTTGTAGTCCAGGAAGCGGCCGCCGCGCAACATGCTGGCGACGCCGACCCCGGCGTAGAGCAAGACCCCGGCGGGCACCAGGCGACGCAGCAGTCTGGGTGGCACCGCCAGGCGGGCACGGTCCAGCCCGAAAATCAGCGCGTAGAGGATGATTCCGCTGGCGAAAATTACACCCGCCTGAAAGCCGCCGCCAGGTCCGTAGTCGCCGTGAAACTGGACGTAGAGCGCGAACAGCAAAATCATCGGCATCAGCAATTTTGCGATAACGCGCGCGACGAGTGGATCGTTCATCCCTCCGGCTCCTCTTTCTTGCGCCGCGTCCAGAGCAACATCACCACGGCCAGGCCGGCGGTAAAGATCACCGTGACTTCGCCCAGCGTGTCGTAACCGCGGTAGCTGGCAAGCACTGAGGTCACCACATTGGGCACGCCGATGCTGCTCCGCGAATTGACCAGATATTCCGTGGTCAGCGGATGCGCGTGCACCGGGGTGTCGGCAGTGCCGTACCAGGGCATATCCAGGCTCGCGTAGATCAACAGGGCACCGACCAGCAGGGTCGGAATCAATCCCAGCAATGAATGGCGCCTGCTGGTGTCCGATCCGCGCGAACTGGTCAACGCGAAGGCGCCGAGGAACAGCACGGTGGTGATTCCGGCGCCGACCGCAGCCTCGGTAAAGGCGACATCGACCGCATCCATCTGCACGAACAGGCAGGCGCTGATCAAGCTGTACATCCCGCCGAGCATGGCGACCGCAAACAGACTGCGCAGCCGGGCGATGGCCAGGGCGGTGGTCGTCAGCATCACG
>JBFIIN010000090.1:0-10366 GCA_041601225.1 Oceanococcus sp. | reverse complement strand
GCCGGTGCGGTAGGCGGCGCGCAGGCAGTCGTTCATGTGGGGCTGGAGGCGCTCCGCCTCGCGGGCGGCCTCGCGAGCTTCCCGGGCCACCCGGTCCATCTCGCGCCGTACCTCGGCCCGCTTCGCCGCGGCGATGGCCTCGCGCACCGCACGCCACTCTTCCATGTGCAGCTCAGCCTGGTTGACGACTGCCTGAGTCAGGGGCGCCGTGCCCTGCTGGCGCAGGTAGGGCAGCCAGGCATTGATGCCGACAATCCATTCCTGGGCGCGATCATAAGTCGGCCCTTGCGGGGTGTCGCGTAGATCCGCCTGCAGCTGGCCGATGCCAAATTGGGCCAATGCCGCCAGCTGCTCGTAAGTGGTGATGTCGCCAAAGGGCGACAACGCGCCGCCGGCGTGGGCGGCCACCACGATCGAGACGCAGGTGGGGCCATGAATTTTGGATTGCCACGACCGACGGCCAGGACTATGGCGCACATCACCAGCGCGGTCGTCAGGTTGTCCGCTGCAGCCGACAGCAAAAATGACAGCCAGCCGATGAGCCATGACAAGCTGCGATAACTCCAGCCCAGGCCGATCAGCCAGACCCGCAGCGCTTCGAATACCCGGCGCTCCTGCGGGGCATTGATGTAGGTCAGCGCGAGCAGCAGGAACAACAACAGTTCGGCATACTTGAGCAAATTGTGCTGCATTGCCGCTTCCCGCAGTCACTGCCGCGATACGCCACTCCGATCATCGCCCAGATCAGGCCGGCGGCCAGCATCACCGGTTTGGACTTGGGCAGGTGGATAACATCTTCCAGCGAGACCAGAATGTAGGCGGCGGCAAAGACCAGCAACGCGGCATAGCCAACCGCGTGGGTCGTGAGGTTCAATGAGACTTCGGTACTGGCCGCAACCACGGGTGAGAGGAGCAGGCCGCCGGCGAATTATACGGAACGCATGGGTGCTCACCGGACCTAAACCGCGCGGCATTGTATGTGTTGTTGCTGCGGCGCAACATGGGTGAAGGAAAGCAACTCTGGAGATTGGCGATGCGGGTACTCGTACCAGTGGCTGACGGAGTCGAAGATATCGAAACGGTGACCTTGATCGACGTGCTGCGGCGCGCCGAGTTACAGGTGGATGTCGCGTCCCTGGGCAGTCAGCGCACGATAACCGCGGCCCGCGGATGCCGGCTGGAGGCCGATCAGAGCCTGGCGGCATGTACCGGCGACTATGCGCTGATTGCCTTGCCCGGCGGCGTCGCGGGGGCACAGAATTTTGCCGCGTGCGAGCCGCTCATAGCGCGCTTGCGGGCGCAGCGCGCGGGGCAGGGCTGGTATGCCGCTATCTGCGCGTCGCCAGCCCTGGTGCTGGCCGCGCACGGGCTGCTGGTTGGCGTCCGCGCCACCTGTTATCCCAGTTTCCGTGAGCAGCTTGGCGATTATGTTGATGAAGCCGTGGTCGTTGCTGGCCGCTGCATCACGAGCCAGGGGCCCGGTACGGCCTTGCCCTTCGCGCTGACCCTGGTTGAAGTGCTCTGCGGCGCCGCACGGCGCGCGGAGCTCAGCAGCCAGATGCTGGCTTAGCCATGTGTGATACCCAGGTCCTGGTCACGCAGGACGCCATCTGGTTTGCCAAGAACAGCGATCGAGAGCCCGCAGAGCCGCAACGCGTCGTGCATTTGCCTGCGGTGCGCGGCGATCGCAGCCCACGAGTCCGCACCACGTATCTGGAGATTCCGCAGGTCGCCGAGCGCCATGCCGTCATCCTGTCCAAGCCGGCCTGGATCTGGGGGGCGGAGATCGGCGTCAACGCGCAGGGATTGGCGATCGGCAATGAAGCGATTTTTTCGCGCCTGCGCGGCACCGCGCCGCGCCTGCTGGGCATGGACCTGCTGCGCCTGGCTCTGGAACGGGCTGCGACCGCGCAGGCCGGCATGGCGGTGATCACCGGTCTGCTGGAAAAATTTGGACAGGGAGGTCCGGCCGGCTATCGTGACAAGAGTTTTTGCTATGACAACAGCTACATACTGGCCGATCCTCACGAGGCCTGGATACTGGAAACCGCCGGGCGTCATTGGGCCGCGCGCCGGGTTCCTGACCGGGCGACCATCTCCAATGCCCTCTCTATAGGCACTGACTACGACAGAATTTCAGCGGATGCCGCAACCGCCGCGCGCCATACGCGTGCTGGCCGGGTGGACTTCGCGGCGAGCTTCGATACCCGCCTGCTGCCGTTTTTCGCCGGGTCCAGGCGCCGCGCGGGTCTGGGATTGGCCTGTTTGCGCGCGGCACACCAGGGCGGTCCCGGCTTCGGTCGTCTGAGTGCCGGCCTGAGACGTCATGCCGGTGAAAATCCGGACTCCGGCCCGGTGCTTGATGCCGATCCGCGCCAGGGAGGACACGGTGATGTCTGTCTCCACGCCTGCGGCCCGATTCGACGCAGCCAAACCACTGGCTCCCTGATTGCGCGCCTGGCCCCGGGTGACATCCGCGTGGTGGCCACCGGCACCTCGGCGCCATGTCTGTCGCTGTTCAAACCCGCGAGTTTCAGCAGTCCCGGATCGGCCCTGTTCACGGACCCACGCTTGCCGGCAACTGCGGAGTCTCTGTGGCACAAACATGAGGTCGTCCACCGCCTGGCCCTGTTCGACAGGGAATTCCGCCACACCGTCAGGCAGCGGATACACACGGCTGAGGCCGAACTGTTCGCACGGCTCGACGCGGAGCCCGAACCCAGCTTGTCCGAACTGCAGAAACTGGATCAGTTTGTCGGCCGGACCCAGGCGGAATTGTATCGTCTGGCCGAGCAGCGCGGTCCGGTGGCCTGGCCTGGACATCGCCAGGGTCGGCTGTGGGCGCGACTGGCGAGGCAAGACTAGCGCCACCGCCGCGCCAGCCTCACAAAAAATTCTCGCCGTGCTGCGTACTTTTTGACGGAGTCTGGCAAGAACTGAGCGTCGCGGCATGCATACCGATTTACTCGAAACGACCTATGCAGCGCTGGACCCGGCGTCGCGCTGGGCTCCGGAGCTGCTGCGGGCGCATGTGGTCGCGGACGCGGTGATGACCCTGGCTTTTTTCGCAATCCCGATCACCCTGGTGTATTTCCTGCGGCAAAGGGCGAGAATTACCCGTGAACCGGTGCGGCACGGTTGGGTGCTCTGGTTGTTCGCGGGCTTCATTACCCTGACCGGCGCGACCTATCTGCTTTCCCTCCTGAGTCTGTGGACGCCGCTCCAGGAACTGCAGACCGGGGTGAAGCTGCTGGCGGCGCTGGTCAGCATGGCGACCGCGATCTCGCTCATTCCCTTGCTGCCGAAGGTTTTGAACCTGAAAACGGCCGAACAACTGGAGCGCGAAATGAAAGCGCGGCTCCGCGCCGAGCAGCAGCTTGCCAAAACCGTGGTTGAGCTGCGCCAGTCCAATGCCGATCTCGAGCAATTCGCCTATGTGGCGTCGCACGACCTGCGCGCGCCGCTGCGCAACATCACCAGCTTCGCCAAGCTGGCCGAGGCCAAATGCAGGGCCGACGATGCTGATGCGGTGAAGGAGTACCTGAACTACGTGGTGCATGGCGCCTATCGCATGCAGTCCATGATTGACGATCTGCTCGAGTTGTCGCGTGTGGAGAGCCACATCGGCGACGGCCTTAGCTTGAATTGCAGCGATGTGCTGGATGAGGTGCGTGCGAACATGGCGACCCTGCTGGCGGAAACCCGGACCCGAATCGACTTCGCGGAACTGCCGGCGGTGCGCGGGGAGCGAACCCAGCTGGTTCGTCTGTTGCAGAACCTGATCAGTAATGCGATCAAGTTTCAACCGCCGGGGCGGCGTCCGCAGATCCGTATCCATGGCCGGGTTGAAGCGGGGCGAGTGTTGTTCACCGTATCGGATAACGGCATTGGCATCGCGGAGCGGCATCATCAGAAAATCTTCAAGCTGTTCGGCCGCTTGCATCCCGACGGCGCTTATCCGGGCACCGGCATGGGTTTGGCCATCTGCAAGAAGATTGTCGAACGCCAGGGTGGCCGTATCACCGTGGAATCAACGCCCGGCATAGGCTCGGCTTTTCATTTCGATCTGCCGCAGGCGGATGCCGAAACGACAGCCCGTTCGCGGTCGCGGCCCATTGATCTGCCGGTACGCTCAGTGGCGGCTTAACCGGGCTCAGACGGCATTCAGGAGCCTTGCACGCAGGGCATGTGGCGAGAGAAAGTACTCCTGAGGCTGACCCTCCAGGGCATGGATCATTTCGACCAGACGTGAATTCAACGGGGTGGGGACTCCGACGCTCTGGCCCATGCGCACGATTTCGCCATTGAGTTGATCCACTTCGGTCGCTTTGCCGCGTTCCACATCGGCGAGCATGGATGGATAGGAACCATGGGTCAGGCCGGCGCCGTACCGGGCAATCCAGCGCGGAATTCGACCACCGCGCAGGAGCATGGAGCGGAGCGTGGCGTAGGGCAGGGGCGCCGGCAGTTTGTATTCCACCTGGGCGGCGTCCAGCACGGCCGTAGCCTCGTCCAGCATGGCGATATAGATCGCGCCCATTTCGGGATTGATGAGCAAATCCTGATAGCTGGTGTGGGTCAGAGCGCAAATGGCATTCGCCAGGTTGATCAGCAACTTTCCCCAGGCGGCGGATTCGCCCTGAGCGCGCCGCACGGTCATGCCGCTGCGACCGAAGATTCTCAGCAGTTCCTTATCCGCCGAGTCGATCAGAACTTGAGGTCGGGTAGTGATCCGTGCATGCAGGGGTTCCAGCAGTTGCGCGTTGAACATGATCGACATGGCGGCCACCTCGGTCTGTTCAAAGCGCTCACGCAGCGCGCGGGCCACACCCACCCCATTCAGACAGGGGATCAGTCGTACGCCATCCGGCAGAGTCGGCGGCAAGCTGTCCAGAAGCGCGGGCAGATCCCTATGCTTGACGCAGATAAACAGGTTCTCGCCGGCATGCGGCAGCGCGGCGGTGGTCAAAGGCGGTTTCGGCTGCAAGAGCGGCGGCCGGCCGGTGACGCGATCCACGCACAGTTGCGGCGCACGCGAGATCGCGTCCACATCCGCTTCGCGGATGGCAATACGGATCGGTTGATGGGCCTTGCTCAGATAGCACGCGACCACCGTGCCAACCGCTCCGGCCCCGACGATGAGATTATTGCGCATACACGGTGTTAGCAGGACCAACGGTCATCGGGTCAGAGTATCAGCAGGAACCACAGAATTTTACATCCGATATGCAGCATTTGGTCGGTGTGAAAACCAATCCATTCCTCGCCCTTGGCAAAATCGATGCCCCAGTGCGCCACCGTTTCGGCCAGGCCGAACCAGATCGAACCGGTGACCAGCATGACGGCGCCACCGTGGATCAGGCTGTGCGCCGTGAGGACATGAATCCAGATCAGTTCCGGTCGGGAGCTGAGCACCGCGGCTTCCTTGTTGTGGCGACACTTGTAGCGGGCCATCCAGTCGGACTGCAGGGCGAAATCCGCCACGGCATGCCCAACCAGCAGCCAAAATAGAATTTCGAACATCAGCGATTGCGTCCCCAGCCCCGTCCGGAAGGCAGGATGGCAGCAGTTGGACTTTGGCTCAAGCGCCCGTTGCCAGGTTGTGGTGCAATAGTGATTGTCGAGGTCAGTGGAAGTTCGATGCCCGATTGCCCTTCATGTCATGCCGTGTTGCCGGCGGAGTCACGGTTTTGCAACATTTGCGGAACGCCTCTGGCAATCGCGGGTGGCGGGACGCCGCGGGCCGGATATACCCCGCGCCATCTGGTCGACAAGGTTTTGTCCAATCGCTCGGCACTGGAAGGTGAACGCAAGCAGGTGACCGTTTTGTTCGCCGACATGGTCGGCTCCACGCGTCTGGCCGAGACCGTGGATCCCGAGCAGTGGCACGGCATACTCGATGAGTTTTTTAATGTGCTGGGCGATGAGATTCATCGTTACGAGGGAACTATCAACCAATATACCGGTGACGGAATCATGGCTTTGTTCGGCGCGCCGGTTGCCCACGAAGATCACGCCCAGCGAGCCTGCTATGCGGCGTTGGCCTTGCAGCGCCGCTTGCGCGAGTTCGCCGATCGCCTGCGCCTGGAACGGGGCCTGAACCTGTCGGTGCGCATGGGGCTGAATTCGGGTGAAGTGGTGGTCGGGCGCATCGGCGACGATCTGCGGATGGACTACACCGCCCAGGGTCTGACAGTGAATCTCGCCGCGCGCATGGAAAGCATCGCGGCCCCGGGCCAGGTGTTTTTGACCCGTCATACGGCGGCCCTGGTCGAAGGCTATTTCGAGTTGCGTGATCTGGGTGCCATGCAGGTCAAAGGGGCGCCCGAGCCCGTGCCCGTTTATGAACTCGTGGCGGCAACCCGCCAGGCCTTGCGTCTCGAAGTCGCACGGCAGCGGGGTCTGACAACTTTCATTGGGCGGCGGCGGGAGAGCGAGCTCCTCGATCAGTTGCTGCAGCAGGCCCGTGCCGGTGAAGGCCGGGTGGCGGTGCTCATCGGCGATGGCGGCATCGGCAAGAGCCGGCTGTGTTTCGAAGCCATTGAACGCTGGCGCGCCATGGGTCTGCGGGTGATGCACGCATCGGCCGTACCTTATTCGCGGTCCGTGCCCCTGCTGCCGATTCGAGAGCTGCTCAAGCAGCGGTTCGGAGTGACCATTGACGACAATCCCGAGGCTGCGCGCGGCAAGGTTGCTGGGGTCTTGCTGATGATGGACGGCGGTCTTCGGGACCAGCTGCCGCTGGTGTTCGATTTCCTGGATATTGCGGATCCGCAGGCGCCGGGGCCGGAGGTGCCGCCGGATGCAAGGGCGCATCGCATCCTGGAACTGTTCGCCCGCGTTTGTCCGACGGATCGGACCGAAGCCACCGTCGTGGTGGTGGAGGACCTGCACTGGATCGATAACGGTTCCGAGTCATTTCTGAGCGTGATGGTCGAGGCGGCCGCTTGTGCGCCACTGCTGGTGCTGTTCAACACGCGGCCCGGCCCGCTCCCGGACTGGCTCGCAAAAGTGGAGCCCGAACAGATTCCCATTCAACCTCTTGGCGCCGAGGCCATGGGCGAACTGACCAGCACGCTGCTGGGCGCGGGGGCGGAACTGGGCGCGCTGGCCTCCCGGATTGCCGAGATGGCGGCCGGAAACCCGTTTTTCGTCGAGGAAACCGTGCGCGCCCTGGTGGCCCAGGATGTGCTCAAGGGTCAACCTGGAGCCTATCAGCTGGCGGTCGGGGCGAAGCAGCAAATTGAAATTCCGGCCTCCGTGCAGGCGCTCGTGGCCGGGCGCATCGATCGCCTGGAGGCCGATGCCAAGGATTTACTGCAAATTGCCGCCGTGCTCGGCAAGACCTTCCGCCTGGACACACTGCGCGGGTTGGCAGCGCTTGATCAAGCACGATTCGAGCGGAGCCTGGATGAGCTCAAAGCCGGTCGCTACATACAGCTGGAGCAGCCCAAGCCGCCCCAGGATTATGGTTTCTGCCATCCGTTGCTGCAGGAGGTGGCCTATAGCGCCATTCTCAGTGATCGCCGACGCGAGCTTCATGCCCGCGTCGGTCAGGTGCTGGAAGGGCTGGCCGAACAGGCGCCTGGCGCCGGAGAAATCAGCCTGCTGTTGGCCCATCATTGGTATGAGGCCGGTCAGGCGCTGCCCGCGGCGCGCTGGGGACTGGCGGCCAGTCAGTGGGTCGCGGCCCGCGATATTCATGTCCAGCACAAGCTGGTGCGTCAGATCATCGACATACTGGGCCCCCACCCGCCGGAGCCCGAGGGGCTGCGCATGGCTATTGCGGCGCGCAGCGCGTTGATCCGGGTCGCCACCTTCTATCCGGTGCCGGCCGCGGAACTGGAAGCGGCCTACACGCAGGCGCAGGCAATGGCTCAGCAGAGCAACAACAGGCTGGCCCTGGCGGAGCTCTACATTTCCCATGGTTCGCACTGGCTGCGTATGAGTCGTGCAGACCTGGCCGCCGAGGAGACCCGGCGGGCGATGAATCTGGCCCAGGAAATCGGTGACCCCAGTCTGGAATCACGCTTCCGCATCCCCATCCTGTTCAGCCATTTCGCGCTGGGTCGCCTGCAGGAGGTGTTGACGCTGCTGGACCGGCGCGATGGAGGGGCCTGGCACCGGGGGGCAATCCGCGAAGACAGCTTTCTGTCGCGCGGTTTTCGGGCTTTGATGGTGGCCTGTCTGGGACAGGTCACGGAAGGTATTGCCGAAAATGAGGCCGCCATCGCCTATGCCCAGGCCCACAAGCGCAGTGTGAGCTGGATGTATTCCAATCTGGTCGACCTGCACACCCTCGCCGGGCGTCGGGACCAGTTGATGTCTCTTGCGCGCCGCGCGATTGCCGAGGCCGAGGACTATGGCAGCCCGTTGTTCCACGAAATTTCCTACCGCGCGCTGGCCCAGGCCCAGCTCGCGCTAGGGCAACCTGCGGCCGCGGCCAGACTGCTGCATGAGCGGCTGGACCTGGTCGCCCCCGGAGCCATCGCCTTCCAGTTCCGCGCCGCGCACTATTTGCTACTGGGTGAAGCCGAGCGAAGGCTGGGCAGATTCCCGGCCGCCGAGGGAGCGCTGGACGAAGGTCTGCAGGCCGCGTTGGAGGCACGGATGGCGATCTGGGAACTGCGCATTCGACTGCGGCGGGCGCAGCTGCTGCTCGATCTGACCCAGGACTGCGCGGCGGAACTCGCGCTCTGTGCGACCCTGCTGCAAAGCACGGCCTGCCGGATATTCGAGCCCGAATACCTGGATTTGCACGCATTGAGTCTGGAGCGGGCCGGTGCCGAGTCCGCCGCACTGCGGCTTCGTGATCAGGCGCACGCCGCCCGGCTGGATATGGGCATCCGGCCGGGTCAGGCTGAGTCGACGGCGACCCAGTCGTGATCGAATGCAGCAGTTGTCGGCATGCCAATCCACCGGATGCGCGGTTTTGCAATCACTGCGGGCAGGAACTCGCGCGCGCGCTGGGCCGCGCTTATACACCCAAACATCTGGCCGATCGCATACTCAAGATGCGTTCGGCGCTGGAAGGCGAACGCAAGCAGGTCACGGTGCTGTTCGTGGATGTGTGCCGTTCGGTTCAGTTGTCCCAGCAGGTCGAGCCGGAAGAATGGCACCGAATCATGGACCGGTTTTTTGAGATTCTGACCGACAGCGTCCACACCTTCGACGGCACGATCAATCAATATACCGGTGATGGCGTCATGGCTCTGTTTGGCGCGCCGCTGGCTCATGAAGATCACGCGCAGCGCGCCTGTTTCGCAGCACTGCGAATTCGCGAATCCGTGGTTGCGATGGGCGCGGACCTGGGTGATCGCTTCAGCCTGCCCTTTGCGGCCCGGCTCGGGCTGAATTCGGGCGAGGTTGTGGTCGGCAAGATCGGTGACGATCTGCGTATGGATTACACTGCCCAGGGCCATTCGGTCGGATTGGCGGCGCGGCTGGAACAGCTGGCCAAACCCAACACGATTCTGATCAGTGCCAGTACCGCGGCTCTCGTGGAAGGTCATTTCGAGCTTACCGCGCGGGCGGAAGTCGCGGTTATCGGAGTGGCCGGCAAAGTGCGCAGTTACGAGTTGCGCAAGGCGGGCAAGCTGCAGCGGCGGTTCGACGGGGCGCGCAAGGAGGGCTTGGGGCCCCTCGTTGGACGTGACAGCGAAATGTCCTTGCTGCAGGCCTATGTTGAGCAGGCCATCCAGGGCCAAGGCCTGGTCGTCGGCGTGCTGGCCGAAACCGGCATAGGCAAGAGCCGGCTGGCCTTCGAGTTTGCTCAGGCCTGTCGGGAAAAAGGTTTGCCGGTTTATGAGACCCGCGGTGTTTCGCACCATCGCGCCGATCCCCTGCTGCCTTTCGATGAGTTCTTTCGCGGCTATTTTCTGGTTGTCGACGAGGACGAGCCGGAGGCCATACGACGCAAGGTGGTGGCGGGGCTGCAGCGGCTGGGTCCCATGCCGGCCGGCCTTTCGGTGGCCCTGCTGGATTTTCTGGGGGTCGGCGACGATACGGTGCCTCACCCGGTGGATGACGATACCCGCGTGCGCCAGCTGGTGCGATTGCTTGATGCCGTGATTCGGGTCGGCGCGCTCTCCGAACCGGCGGTGATCGTGCTTGAGAACCTGCAATGGCTGGATACCGACGACACCCGCGATTTCTTGAATCGCCTGGTGGCTGAGGTGGCGAATTCTCCGATTCTGCTGATGTTCACCGCGCGGGCGGATTATGAGCCGCGCTGCCGGGGCCTGGCGCACTATCGGGAGCTGGTGTTGCGCCCACTGAGCCCACTCGTGGCGCGGCGGCATCTGGATGACCAACTCGGAGAAGGCCTGGATGATCTCAAGACCCTGATCATCGAGCGCTCGGGCGG
>JBFIIN010000089.1:0-10369 GCA_041601225.1 Oceanococcus sp. | reverse complement strand
GGTAGGACATCACCCAGCGCGTATTGAATACGACGGCCGCATCTTCGTGCACGTTGTGCAGCAGGAAGCGCCGTTTGCCCAGACTGCCGAGCCAGGATTCGAGCTGGCGGATGTCCGTGCCCGCGGTGCGCAGGCCGTCGAGCACGCGGGCCCGGTCCTGATCGGTCTGCAGACGGCCGATGAACCAGGTGCCGGCGTTGGACAGCGCCTTGTAGTCCAGATCCACCGGATTCTGCGTGCTCAGCACCAGACCCAGCCCGTAGGCGCGGGCCTGCTTGAGCAGGGTCAGCAGCAGGACCTTGCTCGGTGGGTTCGCGGTGGGCGGCAGGTAGCCGAAAATCTCGTCCATGTACAGCAGCGCCCGCAGGCTGCCGGTGCCGGGCTGGGCGCGCATCCAGTTGAGCAGTTCGGCCAGCAGCAGGGTGACCACAGACATGCGTTCGGCATCGCTCAGATGGGCAATGCTGACTATGGACAGGCGTGGTTTGCCGCTGGCGCTGTACAGCAGAGTCTGGGCGTCCAGGGGGTCGCCCGTCAGCCAGCTCGCGAAGCCCGGCGAGGCCAGCAGGCTGTTTAGGCGCATCGCCAATGCCATGCGTTCGCGCGGCGGGAAAAAGTCGTCCAGCAGCAGCACCCCGAGACGTTCGATGCCGGGCTGCTGGATTGCGCCGATCAGGCCGGGCAGTTCCACGTTGCGACCGGCCAGCCACTCGCGGCTGATCAGTTGCGCCAGCAGGATGTGCTCGCGACTGGTCAGGGGGTCGGCTTCCAGGCCCAGCAGGGTGAGCAGGCCGGTGGCGGCGGCCTGGACCCGCTGTCCCAGCAATTCCGCATCCTCCCGGGTGGTGGCCGGCGGACTGCGCAGGGAACCCAGGATGGACAGCGGTCGGCCGGCATTGCTGCCCGGCGTATACAGGGCCATGTCCACGGCTTGCGCCAGGCGGCCAATGCGCTCCGGCTCCTGGTCCCAATCCGCCAGGCCTTGTCGCCAGTTGTCCGCCTGACGGGCGGCGTAGGCGTCGGTATCCAGCCCGGCGGTCAGCGCAGCGGCTGGGTCCACCCAGGGTCGCAGGTCCGCGGTCCGCAAATGGGGAAAATTCAGCAGCAAATTGCCCAGGTCACCTTTGGGGTCGATGGCAATGACCGGAATGCGGTCAATAGCCGCCTCTTCCAGCAAGCAGATGCCCAGCCCGGTCTTGCCACTGCCTGTCATGCCGATGATGACGGCGTGGGTGGTCAGGTCGCGGGCGTCATACAGCAGCGGTTCCGGATCGATCTTGCCCGAAGCGGGATCGAAGCGGCGCCCGAGATAGAACGCCCCCAATTTTTCATAGGCCTTCATGGCTGTGAAATTTCTCTAGGCCTAGAAAATTAGTGCACGACCTTGCCCAGCAATTCCTTGAGTCGATCGCCCCCGTCCTGCTTTTGCAGGTATTCAAGCACTACGGGAATGAATTTGCTGACCAGACTCTTGTCGAGACCCAGTTTGGAAAAACCGCCGGCCAGTTCCGCCAAAGCGCCCATCTGGCCAGCCGAACCGCCAAATTTGCCCAATAAACCGCCGATGGCGCCCAGCGCACCACCACCGGATTCCGGCGCCTGCTCAATCAGGCCATTGGCTTCCGGAAGAGCGGCGTCGATGGCGGAGAATTCACCGCCCAGTTTTTCTCTTGCCATTTTCAGCAAAAGCCCCGCGCCACCGCGAGCCTGGGAGTCGTTAATGCCGAGTTGCGAGGTCAGTGTGCTGATGAGATCCATGGCGGTCCGTTGGTGTCTGAGTGGAGCGGTTATGGTCCGGGTTCAGGGTGAAGAAAAGGCAATTGTTCCCTCTTTCAGGGCACCCCATGCCACGGTTTGTATAGCTCGCGCCCTGGTTTCGGTTCAGGCTCAAAGGGGCCGTCTTCTGGGCCGCTTGCAACACGCGCCATCACCTTCGGCTACAGTTTGGCGATGAACGAGAGTCACAAGCCCAGCCGCGGGCAGGGCAAGCAGCAGCTGATTGAAGCGGCTTTGCGACTGGCCGCTGACAAGCGCAGTTTTCATGCGGTGGGTCTGCGCGAGCTGGCTCGCGAGGCGGGCCTGAACCCGAATACTTTTTATCGCCATTTTTCCTCCATGGAGGAATTGGGCGTATGTATGGTCGAGCAGATTGGCAGTCAGTTGCGTGCCGCCCTGCGGCTGGCCATGCAGCAGCCTATGGCGGCGCGCGACTTGATTGACGAGGGCTTGAACCTGCTGTTTGAGTTCGTGCTGACCAACCAGAACGCGGTGATCGTGGCGGCCTGTGAGCGCTATGCGGGTTCGCCTGCTGCGCGGGAGGCGCTGGATACCATGTTGGGGCATTTTGGTGAAGATGTCGCCGGCCGTGCCGCGAGCTTGGGTGCCTTGCAGATCTTGCCAGAGGAGCAGGTCAAGGAAGTCACGGCTCACGTCATTCACTATTGTTTTCGTATCAGCCTGGATTACATCGAGCAGCCGGCAGCGCGTGAGCAGATCAAACGCGCGGCGCGGCGCTATATCGTGACTTTGTTTAGCGGCGCCGTTCTGCTCGCACAGCAGCGCGTCAGTCAGGCCAAGGCTTGATCGTTAAGTAGACAAATGTATACTTCATGCAAACTGGTCAGCCTGAATCCGGCTCGCGACCATTCCCGTCGGCACAAATCTGTGAGGTAAGCCGTGGCTGAAATTTATCAAGCACCTAAAAGCGATCCCATGACCTTCGCCATGCGGGTCATGAACTGGATCGCGCAATCCAGGACTCTGGACAAGATCGGCGCGCGCAAGGCGGTCGAGACCATGCTGTATCAAGGGACCCGTGGCGGCTTTAAGGCCATTGCGGTGACCCGCAAGAGCTTCAAGCCCATGTTGCAGCTGGGTGGGCCGGCGCGCCTGGAACGCAAATCCTCGGCGGATTTGTTTGACCTGAGCTTCAGCGATGAGCAGGAGATGTTGCGCGATTCGGTACGTAGGCTGGTGGACGAGGTGGTAGCGCCGGCCGCCCCAGCCGCCGACGCGGACTGTGCGGCGCCCGCCGACGTGTTGCAGCAAATTCACGAGTTGGGGCAAAACTACATTGCCGCGCCGGAGGCGGCGGGTGGGGCTGCTGAAGGACGCCCCATCGTGACCAACATGCTCATGGCCGAGGAACTGGGCCGGGGCGATATGGGTATCGCTTTGGCGGCTCTGGCACCGATCAGCGTCATCAATGCGCTCACCGAATGGGGCAGCGCCGAGCAGCAGGCTCGCTTTATGCCGCCGCTGCTGGAAGAGCAACCACTGGCCGCGACTATTGCGGTCAGCGAACCAGCGCCGGGCGCGGACGTGGCCACACTGCAGACCCGGGCTGTGCGCGCGGGTGAGCACTATGTGTTGAGCGGCGAAAAGGCCCTGGTTCCGCTGGGCGCGCGGGCGGAGTTTCTGCTGGTCGCCGCCCGCATCCCGGATACGGAACAAACCGCCCTATTTATTGTGGAAGGCAGTGCTAAGGGCCTGAGCGCCCGTGCCGAGCCCGGTATGGGAATTCGGGCTGCAGAGATTGCCCGCCTGCAATTTGAGTCCGTTGCCGCCGAGCGTCTGGGCGGTGAGGATAGCGACTTTGATTACGCGCGCTTTTTGGCCCTGTCACGCATCGCCTGGAATGCCCTGGCCTGCGGAACGGCCAGCGCGGTGCGGGACTATGTCATCCCCTATGTCAAAGAGCGCCAGGCCTTCGGCGAGCCGGTGGCCAACCGGCAGGGCGTGGCCTTCTTGATTGCCGATATCGGGATCGAACTGGATGGCATGCAGCTGGCCAATTGGCGGGCCGCGGCCCTGGAGCAGCAGGGCAAGGATGGTCGCCGGGCTGCCTACCTGGCGCATCTGCTGGCCAGCGAAAAGGGTATGAAGATCGGGACCGACGGGGTGCAGCTCTTGGGCGGGCACGGCTTCGTGAAAGAGCATCCGGTCGAGCGCTGGTATCGCAATTTGCGTGCGACCGCGCTGGCTGGCGGCGGGATCATTGTCTAGCGGCCACACCGAATCCATGACTGGCGCCCGGCGGCAGTTCACGCACAGGAAATAGCGATGTTAAATCTGGAAATTCCCAAAAAGTACAAGGGCCTGATCAATCAGTCCGACAGCGCGGCGCGCGAGGTTTTTCGACCCATCTCGCGCAAATATGATCTGGCCGAGCATGCCTATCCCAAAGAACTGGACATGTTCGTCGCAGCGCTGGACGGACTCAATGCCGGCGATGCCAGTTCTGGCGCCAGTGCTGGCGGGCTCGGGCGCGATGAGGGTCAGTCCGAGGGTATTCGCAATGGCAACAACCTGAAAAGCATCCTGAGCATGGAGCCCCTGTGCTGGGCTGATGTAGGTCTGCTGCTGACCTTGCCCAATAACGGCTTGGGAAATGCCGCGATCGCCGCGGTGGCCAATCCCGAGCAATTGCAGCGTTTTGGCAAAAAATGGGCGGCCATGGCCATTACCGAGCCCAATTGCGGCTCGGACTCGGCGGCAATCCGCACCACCGCCAAGGCCGATGGCGATGACTACGTGCTCAATGGCGAGAAGATCTTCATCACCTCGGGCGAGCGCGCGGATGTCATCGTGGTCTGGGCGAGC
Source organism: Oceanococcus sp. (assembly GCA_041601225.1). Lineage (GTDB taxonomy): Bacteria > Pseudomonadota > Gammaproteobacteria > Nevskiales > Oceanococcaceae > JBFIIN01. The sequence goes on along the minus strand of JBFIIN010000089.1, from coordinate 5,767 downwards.
CTGGATCCTGAACTGGGCCGCGGGGCGATCAAGTCCTTCGTGGTGGAATGGGGTACGCCCGGCATGGAGCTTGTGCGCCTGGAGAAGAAGCTGGGAATTCGCGCTTCAGACACGGCCCATGTGCGTTTTGAAAACTGCCGGGTGTCCAAAGATAATTTGCTGGGCTCGCCGGAGATTCAGACCGACAAGGGTTTTGCGGGGGTCATGCAGACCTTTGATAACACCCGCCCACCCGTGGCCACCATGGCGCTGGGTGTGGCCCGTGCTGCCCTGGAGCGCACGCGCGAAATGCTCGGTCGCGCTCCCGATCTGGTGGCCAGCAAGAGCATTTACAGCCGCGATGCGGTGGAGGCCGAACTGGACCGCATGGATGCCGATTATGAATCGGCCCGCCTGCTGACCTTGCGTGCCGCCTGGATGGCCGATAATGGCCGACCCAACAGCATGGAAGCCTCCATGTGCAAGGCCAAGGCCGGACGGGTCGGTAACGCCGTCACGCTGCGCTGCGTCGAGCTGTGTGGTGTGCTGGGTTATAGCGAAGATGAACTCCTGGAAAAATGGGCGCGGGATTCCAAGATCCTCGACATTTTCGAAGGCACCCAGCAGATTCAATTGCTGGTTGTCGCGCGGCGCATGTTGGAGCTGAGTTCCAAGGAATTGCGTTAGGCTCGATGCTTGCTGGGGGAGGGGCGACCCCTTGTCGTCTCGGCGTGCCGGCGCGAGGCACGGTATGATTCACCCTATGCCCACCGCAGGGCACGAATCGATAAAGGTGCGTAGCGCGGGGAGCCAGGGAGTGGTCGGGGAAAGGCTCCGCCACGGGATAATTAATGGGGGAATCATGAGTAAATTGCCAAGTCTTGTTTTTGGCGTGGGTGCCGCTATGGCAGTGCTGCCGGGGCTGCAAGCGGTTGCCGGAGCGGGTGGGGTTGCCGCCGCGGAAGAGCGGATCGTCGAAGAAATTGTGGTGACCGCGCGAAAACGCGAAGAAACGCTACAGGACGTGCCATTTTCGGTGCAGGCGATTACCGGCGACGACCTGATGCAGCGTGGTGCGACGAGCCTGGAAGATGCCGCCAATAATGTGGCCGGCTTCACCGTGCAAAACCTGGGGCCCGGCCAGAGTCAGATTGCCATTCGCGGGATTTCGGCGGGCCAGATCGTACGCGATCAACCCGGCGTGAAAGAACAGGTCGGCGTGTACCTGGATGAGTCGGTGATCTCCATGTCCCTGTTTACCCCGGACCTGGATTTTTACGACATGAATCGTATCGAGGTTTTGCGTGGGCCGCAGGGCACGCTGTATGGCTCGGGGTCTTTGTCTGGCACCGTGAAATACGTCTCGAATGCGCCGCGCCTGCAGGTCACCGAAGGGGCCTACCAGATCGGCTTCAACCAGATCTCCGATGGTGGCTTCGGCACCGAAACCAAGGGCATGTTGAATTTGCCGCATGGCGATAATTTGGCCCTGCGTCTGGTGGGCTACAACACCGTCTATGGCGGTTGGGTTGATGCCGTGCAGCCGGGCGAGATTACGGTTGATGACGTGAATAACGGCGTGCGTTCCGGTATTCGGGCCAGCTTGAAATATGCGCCATCGGACCGTTTGACCCTCACTCCGCGCATCATTTACCAGAAAGTGGATATGAACGGCTTCAATCGCGAAGACCGTTTCAATACCCTGGCCAATAGCTTTACCACCACCCGGCCGCAAATCGCGCCTGCTGAGAACCAGCAGTACATCCAGCTGCAGGAAAATTTCGTTGATGAATTCCTGCTGCTGGACAATGTGCTGGATTTTGAATTCGACAGTATGACCCTGACCTCGATCACGTCTTTCACCGATCGCGATGTCCTGGTGTTGCGTGATGCCTCGGCGCTGACCCTGGGCGTGGTGGGATTGATTGGCGAATCGGCCTTGGGCCTGGATGCCGAAACCGTGGATCAGGTCATCGAAAGTCTGGACGGTCCTTTGTACGACACCACCAGCGTGCAGATGATCACCCAGGAATTGCGCCTGACCTCGACGGGTTCCGGACCGCTGAACTGGGTGGTGGGATTGTTCTACAGTGACGTTGATCGCAAATACGGGCAGGACTTGCCAGTCACTGGTTTTGAAGCCCTGACCGGCGTGGACACGGTCGGACAGATCAATCCCAAGGATTCGCTGTTCTATTCGCAGATCCCCTACAGCTTTGAGCAAAAGGCTCTGTTTGGCGAGCTGAGTTACTGGCTCACGGATGCCATGGAAATTACCGCCGGTGCGCGCTGGTATGACTTCAAGGAAACCCGTGAGCTCAACTTCGATGGCATCTTTGCCTCCCAATCCATCGGCGTGCCCGGCGAAACCAGCAGCGATGGCATCAATCCGCGCTTGATGCTCAGCTATGACTTTTCCGAAGCGACCCAGGTCAATGCCCAGGTGGCCCGCGGCTTCCGGCTCGGCGGCATCAACGATCCGGTTAACGAGGGCGCCTGCAGTGAGGAAGATTTCAATACTTTCAGCCCGTTTGCCTCGCGCTTTGATGACGAAGAGCTGACCAACTATGAAGTTGGGGTCAAGACGCGTTTGTTTGGCGGCACCATGAATGCGGCGGTGTTCTATTCCGATATCGAGAATCTGCAAGTCACGCTCGACGCCGGCACCTGCTCGTCGCGAATCGTGTATCCGGTGGCCAACGCCAGTGCCCTGGGCCTGGAATTCGAGTTTGAAGCCTTCGTCACGAACAGCTTGAGCATCGCTGCGGCCGGTAGCTTCGTGGATACCTCCATCGATTCGACCCTGACTTCCGGTGGTGAGGTCCTGGGTGGTGTGCGTGATGGCAATCGCTTTGCCACGACGCCGGAGTTGCAGTTAGCCATTGCGGCGACCTATGACTTTGCCTGGAGCAACGACTGGGATGGCTTCGCCGTACTGAGCGCGCAGCATGTGGGTTCGCGGTATACGCAGCTGGCTGACCAGGAACCTGGCGCCGGACACACCGACCCAAGCATCACCGGAATCGGCGACGCGCCGTCCGTGGATATCTTCGTTGATCCCGAACTGCCCGACTATCAGATCGTCAATGTACGGGTCGGCGGTCGGCGCGGCAGCTGGGAACTGGCGGCCTTCGTCAACAATTTGCTCGATGAGCAGGCCTTGCAGTCCTATGACCGTGAATTGGGCGGGGTGGCGCGCTTTGGCTATCGCGTCAACCAGCCTTTAACGGTTGGAACCTCGCTGAACTATTTCTTCGAGTAGCGGTAACAGCCGACGCGCGCAGGAGTCATTCTGCGCTGCCCCCACCAGCCTGGCGGTTGGTGGGGGCTTTTTTTTGGTTCATCGCGCCTTACCGGGAAATGCGGCTTTGATCTTCAGGAAGAAGTATTCGGAGTCTCGGTATCCGTAGGCCATTCGCTTGATGACCTTGATCTTGTTGTTCATGCCTTCGAGTACGCTGGTGTTCAGGCGGTAGGTGGCGCTGGCGATGATGCCCTCGACGTAGCCGGCCAAGCGTTTGGCGAAACGGATTACCGGGGTGATTCCGGACTCGATCGCCATGGTGTACCACTGCGTCCAACGTGCGCGAGCGATTTCGGTATCAGGGGCATACCAGAGTTCCTTGAGCTGCGTCTTGAGCAGGTACACCGTCATCAGCGGTGCGTTGGCGGCCAGCAGTTCTTCGCGTTGACCCGCCTGCCCGGGCTTCAGGTTCTCGGGATTTCTGAGGAGGAGCCAGCGACTGCGCTTAACCACCTTGCGTGCTGGCCGATCATCGCGGAGCGCGTTGGCCTGATCGACCCGCACGCGATCGATGACTTCCCGGCCGAATTTGGCGACCACATGGAACAAGTCGTAAACGACCTGGGCTTGCGGGCAATGAGCCTTTACTTCCAGATCGAAGGCCGTGTTCATGTCCATCGCGACGGCTTCGATCTGGCCGCAGGCGTCGCCCAGCCACTCGAAGAACGGCCGAATCGCCTCGCGCGAGCGGCCCTCACCAATCCACAGGACTTGTTGCGTATCAGCGCACGCGACCACGGTGGCGTAGCGGTGCCCGCGGTGCAGGGCAAACTCATCCATCATCAGTCGGCGCAAACGACTACGGTCCGGATCCTTGACCTCGCGACGAAGCCGCTCGTGGTCAATGGACTTCACGGTATGCCAGTGCAACCCGAGCAGCACTGCGACTTGGCGAATAGGCAGCAGGCGGACCAGAACCTCGACTTGGCGGATCATGCGCGTCGTCATCCGCTGGTGTCGCGGCAGCCAGGAAATCGACTCCGTTCGTATCCCACAATCCACACAGCGCACCCGACGCACGGGAACGATCAGCCACACCCGGCGATCAAGAAAATCCCGCTCACGCACACGGCGCATGCTGACATCGTGGATCGCAAGGGTCCGTTGGCCGCAGCCCGAGCAGCACGCTCCCACGGTGGGATCAGCCCGCAAAGTGACCACTAGGCAGTCGCTACCTTGTTCTGCAAAGTGATCGAATTCAAAGCCTTCCCAGAACAGGGAAAGCAGCTTAGCCTCGGACATGGCGGTGGCCTTCAAGATCGGATTGGGTCAGATCTGTCCGAGACTAACTCGAACGGCTACCGCCTCTTTTCACACTCTTCCGCGATGAACCAAAATTTTTGAACCCTTCTTTACCACGCGGCGGGGCCGGGGCGGCACTGGCTTAGGCCTGCATATCGTGCATAACCTGATCAAGCATCAATTGGGTGGCAGCATTCAGGTGTTCAGCGAGCTTGGGGTCGGCACGCGTTTTGAAATCTTCTTGCCGCACAAACTCGATCTGCGCTGAGGTGCGATAGAGACGCGCTCAGAATTCCTCAGCTTTGGCCTTGAGGCAGGTGTCGTCCAGGTTTTGCAGCAGTTCGGCCTGGGCTTTGGTCTTGGGCAGTTCGGCTCGAAAGAAATACTGGCAGGCGCGCAATTTGCCGCGGTAATAGGGGATATCGATCTCGGCGGCCTTGGGAAGCTTGTCCTGCGCCACCAGGGCGCTGCGGAGCCAGATCCAGGCCACGACCGTGTGCCCACACATGTCCAGGTAAGTCGCGCTGTTGGCCAGATAGGTGTCGCGCCGACCGGCGATGGCTTCGCCGATCAGAGCCGTGGTTGTGTTTTGAATGCGCTGTACTGCCTCGCGTAATGCCTGGGCGAATTCGGCCAGCCCGCCATTGGCGGCAAGCTCGACGGTCTCGAGCATGCGGCTGAGTAACAGTTTCAAGGCCGCGCCATTGTCTTGCGGCACCTTGCGCCCGAGCAAATCCAGACTTTGTATGCCGGTCGTGCCCTCGTGAATTTCGTTTAATCGGTTGTCGCGGTACAAGCGCTCGACCGGGAATTCGCGCGTGTAGCCATAGCCGCCCAGCACCTGGATGGCCAGATAATTGGCATGCAACGCCCAGACCGACGGCCAGGTCTTGACGATGGGGGTGAGGATGGCGAGCAGGCGTTCATTGTCCTGGCGTTCGGCCGGGTCCTCGCTGATGCGGTTGCGATCCACCAGATCGGCGGCGTAGAAGCACAAAGCCATGGCCCCTTCGGTCAGCGCTTTTTGCTGCAACAACATGCGCTTTACATCGGCATGCTCGATGATATTGACCTGTGGCTTGCGCGGGTCCGGGTCGCCCAGCGGGCGGCCCTGCGGCCGCTCCTGGGCATAGGCCAGCGAATAGCGATAGGCGAAGTAACCGGACTGCGCCGCGCTCATGCCGATGCCGATGCGGGCTTCATTCATCATATGAAACATGCCGGCCATGCCCTTGCCGGCGG
>JBFIIN010000088.1:0-10470 GCA_041601225.1 Oceanococcus sp. | reverse complement strand
GGTCACATAGACCACAACCACGCCCAGCAGATTCGGCACGATATGCCGGAAGATGATGCGCGGGGTGGACACCCCACAGGCAATCGCCGCCTCCACAAATTCGCGCTGCTTCAGGGAAATCGTCTGACCACGCACGATGCGCGCCATGTCCAGCCAGTTGATCGCACCGATCGCGATAAATATCAGCAAGATATTGCGACCGAAAAACACCATCAGCAGGATCACGAAAAACATGAACGGCATCGCGTAGAGGATATCGACGATACGCATCATCAGATTATCGATCCGTCCACCCAGATAACCGGCCGTCGCGCCATAGGAGATACCGATCAGCAGGCTTACCACGGTGGCGACCACACCAATGAGCAGCGAGATCCGGCCGCCGTGCATGGTGCGGACATAGATATCCCGCCCTACCGCGTCGGTGCCAAAATAGTGGCGGGTCTCCATGCTTGGGGCTTCCGACACATGGTCCCAATCGGTGTAGTCAAAATCGAAGGGCGAAATCACGGGGCCGATCAGGACCAGTGTCGTCATGGTCAGCAGCACGCCCGCCGCAACCAAGGCGGCGCGATTTTTCTTCAGGCGGCGCCAGGCGTCGTACCACAGGCTGCGGCCCTGAATTTCCTCGAGCACGGCCGTACTCATGGTGGCCTCAGTCATAACGCACCTTCGGATCCAGGGCCCCATACAGCAGGTCCACAATAAAATTGAATGCGATGATCAAGATGCCGTAGAAGACCACCACACCCATCACCAGCGTGTAGTCCCTATTCAGAGCCCCTTGCACGAAGTAGCGGCCCAGTCCCGGGATGCCGAATATTTTTTCAATCACGACCGAGCCGGTAATGACCGCAGCCGTGGCGGGCCCCAGATACGATAGGACTGGCAGGAAGGCGGGTCGTAGCGCATGCCGCAGAACCACCAGGTATTCGGGCAAGCCCTTGGCCCGTGCGGTGCGGATGTAGTTGCTGCGCAGAACTTCGATCATGCTGCCGCGCATCAAACGTGAGATATAAGCCACCTGGGGCAAGGCCAGCGCAATCACGGGCAACACCATATTGCTTAGCGAGCCGTCCTCCCAACCGCCTGCCGGCAACCAGCCCAGGCCGACCGCAAAAGCCAGGATCAGCAGCGGTGCAATGACAAAATTCGGAATCGAGATTCCGGTCATGGCCACGGTCATGACCGTGTAGTCCAGCGCCCGGTTCTGGCGCAGCGCCGCAATGATGCCAAATGCCGTACCCAGTAGCAGCGCCAGAATGATGGCGGAGCCGCCGAGCTGCAGAGACACCTGAAATCCCGCGCCAATCAGCTCGTTGACCGAATAGTCCTTGTACTGAAACGAGGGACCGAAATCGCCCTGCAGAATCTGACCCATGTAACGCAGGTACTGCTGGATCAACGGCTCATCGAGGTGGTATGCCTCATTCAGATTGGCTTCGATTTCAGGCGGCAGCGCCTTTTCGGTATCGAATGGACCACCCGGCGCGATGCGGATCATGAAAAATGCGAGCGTAATCAGCACCAACAGGGTTGGTATCGCAGCGATTAAACGCTTGATGGCGTATTGAAACATGACTCCCTTCCTGGCCCCCCGGCGCCCCAGACTCAGCGCTTCAGGATTCTCCAGTTCTTAGAATATTGATGGTCCATGATGTTGGACTGATAACCCCCGATGCGCGAACTCACCATGTGTTTGCTGACATAAAAGTAAATCGGAATGATGGGCTGATCCTCCAGCACGATGCGCTCAGCCTCTTCCAGTATCTGGCGGCGTCGCGCGAAGTCCGTCTCCAGGGATGCCAGCCGCATATGCTCATCATAGGCCGGATTGCTGTATCCCGGGTCATTGATTCCGTGCTTGGAGTGCATCAGCTCCGCAAAGGTATAGGCGTCGTTGTAATCGCCGATCCAGCCGGCCCGGAACACCTGGGTCACGCGCTTTTGCTTGCGGGTTTCCAGGAACACCTTCCATTCCTCGTTGACCAGGGTCGCCAGCACGCCGAGGTTCTGCTTCCACATCGCGGCCAGGGCGATGGCGACCTTCTTGTGATTTTCGCTGGTGTTGTACCGAATCTCGATGCGCAGCGGATTGTCAGGGCCGTAACCGGCTTCGCGATAGAGTTGGCGCGCCTCTTCCAGCTGCCGGCTCTTGGGCCAGGACGCCCAGGCCGGCACCTGCGCAGCATAATCGTTGATTCCCGGGGGCACCCAGGAATAGGCCGGTTTTTCGCCCAGCTTGGTGACCTTGTCGGTGATGATTTCACGATCGATCGCCATGGTCAGCGCCCGCCGCAAGGGCTGATTACCCTGAAACGGCGGCTTGGTCATGTTGAAGCCGAAATAGTAGGTGCCCAGGTAGGTCGAGACCTGGAATTGCTCCGGCATGTTTTCGCGGATCCAGCCAACCTGCCCGGTCGGCACTTCGTTGGTGTAATCCAGCTCACCCGCACGGAAACGCTTGAGTTCCGAGGACTGATCCTCCGTGGCGTAATAGATCACCTTGTTGATTATGGTGTGCTTGTCATCCCAGTAATGCGGATTGCGCTCAAGCACAATATGCGACTGCACCACCCACTCCTTGAGCCGGTATGCGCCGTTCGTCACCAGGTTGCCGGGCCGCGAAAACTTGTCGCCGAATTTCTCGACGTTATGGCGGTTTACCGGGTAGGTCGAGGAGTGTGTCAGCAAACCCAGAAAGTACGGGGTGGGCGCTTTGAGGGTGATCTCCAGGGTGTGTCTGTCAATCACCCGTACACCCAGGTCCTGCGGCGGCACCCGCCCCGCGGTCACCTCTTCGGCGTTCTTGATCGACGACAGAATCTGCGAATAGTGGGAGAGCGTGGCCGGGTCGGCGCTGCGGCGCAGACTATAGGCAAAATCCTCGGCCTCCACCGGTTCGCCATTGGACCATTTGGCCCCCTGCCTCAGGTAGAAGGTGTAGACCGTGCCGTCGGAGCTGATCTCCCAGCGCTCCGCGGCACCGGGAATCAGCCGGCCGTCGGGCGCCTCACCGGTCAATCCCTCAAACAGGTCCCGCTGGATATTCGAGGACGGCACGCCCTCTGCCTTGTGCGGGTCCAGGGTTTGCGGCTCGGCCCCGTTGCCTTTGCGCAGCACCTGCTCGGACGCCAGTTGTTCGGCCATCAGTCCGGTCGGAAATACCGCCAGCAGAACGCTCAAGCACAGCAATCTCATCATCGTTTTCGATCCTTGCAGGCGGCAATCCATTGATCAATCCGTAGTTCCAGAATATCCAATGGCAACGCGCCAGCTCCCAAAACGGCTTCATGATAGGCGCGAATATCAAATCGGTCGCCCAGTTGCGATTCGGCACGCCGCCGCAGTTCGCTGATTTTCAGCTGGCCGATCTTGTAGGCCAGAGCCTGCGCCGGCCAGACGATATAGCGATCCACCTCTGCCTCAATCCTCGGCAAGGAACGACCGGTATAGCGTCGGAAGTAGTCTATGGCTCGCTGACGGCTCCAGCCCATGGCGTGCATGCCGGTATCGACAACCAGCCGAACCGCCCGCCACATCTCGTAGCTCAGGGCCCCGAAATGTAAACTGGATTCCTGATAGAGGCCCAGTTCGGCTCCCAGACTTTCCGCGTACAAGGCCCAGCCTTCAACGTAGGCGGTTTCGATCCCGTGTTGTCGGAACGGTGGCAGCTCGCCCAATTCCTGGGCCAAGGAAATCTGAAAATGATGCCCGGGCACGGCCTCATGGAGGAACAGGGCCTCCATCTCATAACGGGGTGACTGGTCGAGGCGCGAGGTATTGACGTAGAACACGCCGGGGCGACGGGTCGCGCTGGAGCCGGGATAGTAATAGGCCGCAGCGGAGCCCGCAGCCTCATGCGCCGGCACGGCCTGGATGCTGTACGGCACGCTGGGCACCCGGCCAAACAGGCGTGGCACGGCGGTATCTACCCGCTGACCCAGGGCGCGATAGGCGGCAACCATGTCCGCACCTCGCGCGAAGAACTGGGCCGGATCAGCCGCCAGCTTCCGCACGTAACCGGCCACATCGCCCTTATGCCCCGCGGCCTGCATCAGCTGCTGCATTTCCGCGAAGACGCGCTTGACCTCATGCAAACCCAGCTCATGGACCTGCGCCGGGCTCAATTCGGTGGTTGTGAAGTGGCGAACCCGATGGGCATACCAGGCTTCGCCACCAGGCAAATCTGTCAGTGCAATGCTGGCGCGCGCCCTGGGTATGTAGTCGGTGACGATAAAGCGGTGAAGATCTTCCAGTGCAGGGCGAATCCGCTCGTCAAAAAGCGCTTGCGCGCTGTCGCGGTAGATCTTGCGGTCGTCCTGCGAAACCTCGTCCGGCCAGTTCTCCAGCGGCAGCAGGAACGGCGAAGCCGCCGGGTCGGCGGGCATCAGGTCCAGGATTTGCTGCGGCACCTTCGCCAGGGTCACCTGGGGAGGGGTCAATTCCTGCTCAAGGCCCCGTTGCAGCAGCGCCTGGACCTGGCTGAGTACACGGGGCAAGCCATCCAGGCGTTGGAGATAATCCTTGAGGTCGGCTCGCGAATTCAGCGGGGACACTCGCAGGACCTGGGCCAGATTGAGATGCAGGCCATCGAATTGATCGATAGGCAGAAATTCCTCGGGGAAACGTTGCGCGGCGACTTCGTCCGCCAGTTCACCGATCAGCAGCTGCAGGTTCAAGGCCTGATCTGGATCCAGCTCCGAACCGGGAATTGAGCGGGCAGCGGCCAGCGCCTCGCGGACCACCGCCTTGCGCTCCGCGATCTGCGCTACGGACAAATCCGACCAACGTGCATTCTGGCCAGGGTAGCCCGTGAACGTCGCATATTCGGGTTGAACGGTCATGGTCCAGGCCCAGTGCGCGTCCAGCAGAGCCTGCAAGCGTTGCGCGGCAGTGCGGGGGGCGCGTGTCACGCCGGTCCAGCCGGTCAATCGCCGCAGCTGTGACGAGACCGGTGATGGCTGCGCGACCGCATCGCGCAACACCGCGCGAAATTCAGCATGGGCCGCGTCTTCGATTTCGCCACTGCGGGCCGCGCCGCTGAACAACAACGTCGCCCAGCACAGGCCTATGACTAGCTGTCTGCCCATTTCACCCACTCCCCGCCAACAAGCCTACCGATGCCATTCCGGTCAGCACGTACTGTACGGCCAATGCTGACAGCACCACGCCCAGCACGCGGCTGATCACGTTCAGCCCGATCTCGCCCAACAGGCGCGTAAGACTTGCCGCAGCCAGCAAGGCCAGCAAGGTCAGGCCCATGACCAGCAGCAAGATACCCAGGCCAAGACCGGTCCGCAGCCAGTCGCCCCCGGACTCGCTGACCATCAACAACACCGTCGTGATGCCGCCAGGCCCGGCGATCAGCGGAATAGCCAGCGGAAAAACCGAAATATCGGGGCGGAACTGGGCTTCTTCCTGCTCGCGCTGCGTGGTTGAGCGCAAGCCGGTCTGGCGCGCGAACAACATGTCGATGGCAATCAGAAACAACAGGATTCCACCGGCGATGCGCAGCGCAGGCAGACTGATCCCCATCGCCCCCAACAAGGCCTCGCCCACGAGAGCGAAACCGATCAAGATCCCGGTTGCCACCAGGGTACCGCGCAGGGCCATGCGGCGACGGAATGCCGGGTCGGCACCGGACACCATGCCCATGAACAAGGGCGCGACGCCGATTGGGTCGATGACCACAAAGAAGGTGATGAAGGTATCGAGCGCGAATTGCAGCATGATAATTTCGAACCCGCCCCACGCTCGGCGCGCGGGCGCGCAGGGTCACGACTCCGCGTCAGCCTGCGCTTCGGCGCGCAGGGTCAACGCATGCTGAGTCCAGGCCGCAGCTTGCTCCTGGGTGGAATCGTGCTTGCGCGCCTCGGCAAAAGCGTTCAGGGCCTCGTCAAAACGCCCCAGTTCCGCCGCAGCGATACCCTGAATCAAGGCCGCTTCGCCCGGTTTCTTTAGACCCAGTTTGCGCGCCTGGCCCAGATAATTCAGGACTTGAGGCCAATTCTCCTTTTCCAGATACAGGAAAGCCAGACGCAACACGATTTCACCATCCTTCGTGCGCTTGGCCGCCTCGCTGAGAGCGGAAATGGCTTGGTCGTACTCCTTGGCCCCCAACCAGGCATTGGCCAGCAATTCATAGTTGCCATCGGTCTGCTCAACCACGCCCTGTCTGAATCCACGCTCCAAAAACTTGGCCGCCTTGTAGGGGATATCGAGGAACAGATAAAGATTCGTCAGATTGACGATCTCCTTGCCGGTATCCAGATACCGCTGCCGTTCGGCCAGCGCAAGGATCGCGAGCGCGTCTGCGTCCTTCTTCAGCTCCAGGTACATGCCAGACAGCTGCTTCCAGTAGTCCTCCTTGAGCGGAAAACGCGCCACCATCTGCAGCAGCGTGCGAGCGCTGGCGGGATAGTCGTTCAATTCGTAGTGCAGCGCCAGCTTCAGCTGGTACCACATCTCGCGCGGATTATCTGAGCCGTCGATGGCCTTGCTTATTGACGGTAACGCTCTGCGGAACTGTCCCAATTGCGCATAGGCGGTGGCCAGCAGCACATAGGCATCGGCAGGCACCGGATTCTCGGTGCTGCGCAGGTATTCTTCGAGCACGGATGCGCCCTTGGAATATTGCTCTACGGCAATATGAAACTGGGCCAGTTGATACTTCATGCTCTCGACTTGCTGCGGAGGCAGCGCGTCCAGTGACAGGGCTTTTCGAAAGTAGCCGGCCGCCTCGTCATACTTGCCCAGCTGCGCATAGACGAAGCCGTAAGTCTGCAGCGTCACGGCCTGCTCGTACGGGCTGTACTTGACCGCCGACATGAGCTTGTCCAGCGATTCCAACGCATCCTGATACTTTTCGTCGCCGATGTCCTCGTGAATCCGGGTCAGGCGGCGATAGGTCGATTCGGACAGGGTCTGGGCCGCAGCGAAGCCGCCCCAGCCCAAGGCCAGCATCGTCACCACAATGGGCAGGAGCCTGTTCATCACCCGCCCTCCAACTTGAATTCAATCGTTTGTGAGGCGCGGTGAGCCACGGGCTTGCCGTCAACAATCCGCGGCTTGAATTTCCACTTCAGGATGGAGCGCATCGCGGCCGTGTCAAAGATGCGCCGCGGCTGGGCTTCCAGGACTTTCGGATCACTGACGGTACCGTCCGGATTGATCGTGAACTCGATCTTGACCCAGCCCTCAATGCGATCACGCGCCGCTGAACGCGGGTATTGGGGCGCGATACGAACCAGCGGTATGAGCTCGCCATCCCCCTGGTAATCCCCGGCCTTGCCGTAACTGCCCATGAAAGGACCGCTGCCGGCACTGACCGGCAGCTTCATGTCCGGCATTTCCATCTTCTGCGGCGTCGGATTGGGCTTGTCGACCTGCGCCATTTTCAACTTGGGCGGTGGAGGCGGCTTCTTCGGTGGCGGTGGCTTTTTCGGCAGTTTCCTGCTGCGTGTTTCGAGGTCTTCGTCGCGCTTGAGGCGGACAAACTCAATCCCACCCAGATCGGCCGTCTTCTTGACCTCCTTGTTGGAGCCAAGCACCAGGTACTGCATCAGCCAGAACAGAAACAGGCTCACGACGACGGCACCGCCGATCGATATCATATAGCGGCGCATGTCAGCTCAGGTACTGCGCGGAAAAAGTCATGAACAAAGCGTCCGCCCTTACTCGTTCGGATTCTGGGCGGCGATCGATACCGCATAGACCCCGGCCAGCCGCACTTGATCCATCACCTCGACCAGCGTCCCGGTCTGCGACTCCTTGTCGGCGATAATAACCACAGAACCCTCCGGATTCTCCGCATGCAGGCGCTCGACATTGGCGCGAACCGCCCGCAATTCGATCTTGCGCTTGGCAATCCAGATATCGCCATTGGGCTTGATCGCGATCAGGATGTTGCCACGCTGCTTCTTCTCCGCCGTATTGGCGTTCGGCCGGCTGACATCAATGCCCGTTTCCTTGACAAAGGAGGTCGTGACAATAAAGAAGATCAACATGATGAACACGATGTCGAGCATCGGAGTCATGTTGATTTCGGCTTCTTCCTCATCGCCGTGATATCTGCGCCTCATAGCTGGGGCCTGTTTCCGTTAATTTCGGCGCTGCGCCGGAGGCCATTTTCACTTAGGCCAAGGCGCCGCGAGTGCAGTGTAGTGTTTCTAGATAAGCGAGCGGCACCGCGAAACTGAGGGAAATTGGCACCGTCCCCCAGGGTTGCGCCCCGCAAGCGGCCAGGCCACGTTGCTCGTCGTTCATTTGGAATTACCAAATCTCTCTCCTCCCGCCTCGCCTGGCCGCTTGTGGGGCGGCAACGCAATGGCGCAATTAATGGAAACGGGCCCTAATTCCCTGAATGGTTTTCGCGCACGCCGAGCTCGTCATCAAGCACCTGCGTTTCGCGTCGCACAACGCGTTCAAAGTACGCGCCGAAATAAAGTCCGGACAGCGCCACGACCATGCCCGCCATGGTCGGGATCGTCGCCTTGTAGATGCCCGAAGCCATGGCCCGCGCATTGCCTGTTCCCAGGGCCGCCATCACATCAAAGACCTGAATCATCCCGGTGACCGTGCCCAGCAAGCCGAGCAACGGGCACAGCGCAATAATGGTTTTGATCGCCGCCACCGACTTGCGCAATGAGCGATTGGCCTGCGACACCAGCGCCTTGCGGATGCGCTTGGCATGCCAGGAATCAAACTCCGTGCGCTGCCGCCATTGCGCAATCACGCCCTGGGTGTAGGCCGGCAGTTCGTGGCGCAGGAAGATCAGGCGCTCGATGATCAGCACCCACATCAGGATGGCGACGAACAGGATGACCCAGAGTACCGAACCACCGGTCTCCAGAAAATCCCGAATTGCCGCGAATGACTCCACGGATCAGGCCGCGCCTGAGCGCTGCGCAACCAATCCAGCGCTTTCCTCTTCGAGAATTTGCACCAGGGCCTTGCTGCGAGCCGCCAGCACGCTATGCAGGAAGACCATGGGAATTGCCACGACCAGACCCTGCACGGTCGTCATCAGCGCCGTGGAAATGCCGCCGGCCATCAATTTTGGATCGCCGGTCCCGAACAGGGTGATGGCCTGAAAGGTCACGATCATGCCGATCACGGTACCCAGCAGACCCAGCAAGGGGGCCACCGCCGCCAGAATCTTCAGCGCCGACAGGCGTTTTTCCAGGGCCGGCGTTTCCTTGATAATCGCCTCGTCGAGGCGCGATTCCAGGGTTTCCAGATCCGCCTCGGGATCCTTGTGGTAGGCCTGCAAGACCCGCCCCAGCGGATTGTCGTCGCTGGCATTGGCCGCGGTTCGCTGGGCCTCCATCTTCTTGCCCACGCCGCTGAGCACCAGGAAGCGCTCGACGGCCAGAACCAAACCCATCAGGCCAAGGAACATGATGACGTAGCCCACGCCGCCGCCCTGGCGAATCCGCTCCATCAGGCTGGGCGATTGCACCAGCACCGACAGCAAGGCGCCACGCGCCGGGTCAATGGCCATCCGCACCGGGCCGGTGTCCGCGCCCTGCAAATCGTCGGCCATGCTCAGGAACCTGCGCGGCGGCTGCCGTTCCAGTTCGGTAAGTTGATTGGTGTCGGGCGGGTAAATCAGATACGCACCATCGCCAACCGCGTTGAAAGCGCCAATACGCACGACTTCGCGCCGCGACTCCGTGCCGTCGGGATTTATCACCGGGGCCTCGAAGCGCACAATCCGCCCGCCTTCAGTCATCTCGCGTTGCAATTCGAACCACAGGCGTTCCAATTTTTCGATCGAAGGCAATTCCTTGCTGCGACCCAGCTCGGCAAGAAACGCACTGCGATCACCCACATCGGGCTGCGCCGAGACATAAGAGCCTTCAACGATGCCACCCAGGTCACCAGCGACCTGCCGCACAACACCGAACATTTCCCCGAGCTGACCGATTTTCAGGGCCAGAGCCTCCTCCAGCTCCGACAGTTGTTTGTCATTTTCCTCGAAAGACTTCAGAAGCAGATCGCTGCGCTCTTCCTCCGCTTTTTTCGCAGCCTGCGCATCGGCCAGCAATTTGGCCTGTTGCGTGCGGTTACGCAAAAACTCGGCCTCGCGCTTCCTGTTCTCGGCCTGCTCGGCTGCCCGCGCGTGGCGTGTCGCTTCGAGAAGCTGCATGAGGGTCTGGGCGGCGGTCGGCTTGGGCGCGGCCTCCTGCGCCTGAGCTTGCACCGCGATCATCAGGGCCAAGCTGGCCATCAATAATTTACTTTTCATGACGATTCCCGGCCTCACAGATCCGCAGGTGCCGCCACGGGCACGATCAACAATTTTGGCGCGGCCTGCTTCTTGGCGATTCGCAAACCATCGCGTATCGGCGTGTCATAGCTGCCGCTCAGCTCTTCCCAGGCGCCGGATTCAGTGTTGAAGAAGCCGCTGTCGTCGCCGTCCAGGGTTTGATACATCAGCGCGATGCGGCCAATGCGCAGGAAATC
>JBFIIN010000087.1:0-10518 GCA_041601225.1 Oceanococcus sp. | reverse complement strand
TGAATGCCGATGCCGGACAGATCTTCCGCTCCACCCGCGTAATGTCACTGCTCGAAGCCGACCAGCTGGAGGCCACGGCGGCCACAGGAATCGACTTGGTGACCAATGTCAGTGGCGCGAACCTCAGCGTAACCCAGGGCGGAGCCCTGAGCATCGTCGAAGCTGACAGCATAGACCTGCTTGATGTGGACAACGCCGACGGCACCATCGATGTCCAAGCGACCGGGCAGATCATGGCGCTGGATGTGGAGGCCCTGGGTGGCGGCGATGAAGACGACATCAGCCTGGCGGCTTCGTCCATTGAGGTCGGCATCATTCGGGCGCGGGGACAGGGTGACGTACTCCTGACCAGCACGGGCAATACCGTGACCGACAGTAATGGCGACAGCCTGATCACAGCAGACGTGCTGGACTTCGCCAGCAGCGGCGCATTCGGGTCCAGCGCGAATCCGATCAACACGGCCGTGAACCGGATCGATTCCGGCATTTCAAGCGGCCCGGGCGATGTCGTCATCAGCGAGGCCGACGATATCGTGCTCGGCAATGTACAGACAGATCAGGGCCATATCACGGTATCGGCTGGCGCTACGGATTCCTCCGCGACGCTGACTGCGCTGTCCGTGGCAAGCGGCAACGGGGACCTGAACCTGTCTGCAACGGGCAGCGTGATCCTTCATCAGGTCAATGCCAGCGGCGCGGTCACGGTGAACGCGGAGGCCGGCACGATCAATGCCGGGACCAGCGACGAGA
The DNA here is from genome assembly GCA_041601225.1 of Oceanococcus sp. Lineage (GTDB taxonomy): Bacteria > Pseudomonadota > Gammaproteobacteria > Nevskiales > Oceanococcaceae > JBFIIN01. Next base: position 9,768 of record JBFIIN010000087.1, on the reverse strand, counting down.
CGCCCCAGATTCGGGCTGAAGTTGCAAACCTGAACGCCGGAAGCGGGGTCGGAACACAGGCGGGGACAGCGCTGCGGATCGATGCCAATACCATCAACGGCAGCGTCGTAGCCGGCGGCTTCACGGTGACCCACGCCGGATCCGCTGCCGGCACTCTGGGAAGTCTATTTGCCGGCTCCGGTGATGTGGTCGTCGACAGCCAGCAATCCCTGCGTCTGCAGGATGTCGAAGCTGCGGTCGGAGACGTGCGCATCGACAGCGGTCAGGATTTGCAGCTGGTGCGGGTTCAGGCCGGTGGAGATGTCAATCTGAATGCCAGCGCCGCAATCGATGGCGCCGATGGCTCCGGTGACGATGATATCGTCGGAACTGATGTCTCTGTGTTGGCCGGCGCGGGTATCGGAATGGCGGAAGCCGTGAATATCGCGGCAGAGTCCATCACCGCGACCGCGACAACAGGCGACATGAACCTGAGTGGACGTGGAGATCTGGTGACAATCAGTCTCGCCGTACCCCTGGGCTCTCTGAGTTACACCCAGACCGAAGGCTCAATCGCGGTGCGGGGCATCAACGGCCGTGACGACCTCGCGGTTACCGTCGAACTGGGCTCCGTGCGCCTGCTCGGAGATCCGGGGACCGTGCATATGGTTTCGGAAACCGGCGCCCTGGATTTGCGCGCCGCGGTTAATATCGGGCGCCTGGACAACCCGCTGCTGATCGACGTCGGCGGTCTGTTCAGCATCGACATACCCGAATCGGGCCAGGCCGGGATTGGCTTCTTTGACGGCAGCTTTGCCGGCCTGCCCAATATCATCAATCCACGGCGGGTCTTCCAGATTCAGACTTTGCGCGATACGGTGGGTCGGGTGCAGGGTTCGTTCATAGAAAGCATCGAGTATGCCGTGGACGAAAGCCAGTTCCAGCGCGATCTGAACATTTTTGGCACGGAGGGTACCGGTGTACTCTTGCCTGCAGACCAGCGCGAAGCGGAGGAGGACGATGAATTCGTCCTTTACACGCCCAGCGACACCTATTTCAAACCGTAAACCCGTGCGGGCCGGCACCGACCCCGGCCCGCTCAACTTCCAGGCAGAACCAAGGAGCTGGCGATGGCCGAAGCGCCGCTGTTTTATTCGAAATTGACCCCGCTGAGCAGTGAATCGCACCGTCATTGGCTCAAGCGGCCCCGGCTGGGTTATGGGTTTGCGGTTGGAACCAATGCCTTGCCGCTGACCGCCGCGGAGTTTGTCCGGGCCGTGCATGACTACCCGCTGGTTTTTGCCGGCAGCGGGGACGATGTGCATACGATTGCCGTGGTGGGCCTGGCCGAAAAAGAGAACCTGATGGTGGACAGCGAGGGAAATTGGGAGGCGGATTGTTATGTGCCCGGCTACGTCAGACGGTATCCCTTCATCCTGGCCCGTCAGGAGAACAGTGACGACCTGGCCGTATGTGTGGATGTAGCCGAAGGCGAATTTGACGAATCTGAAGGCGAACCCCTGTTTGACGAGCAGGGTGCGCAGACGCCCTATCTTGAGCGGGTATTGAACTTCGCCAAGGAGTACCAGCAGGAACTGGAGCGGACGCGCCATTTTGCCCGCGCCATGGACAAGGCCGGCTTGCTTGAGGACGTCAATGCCGACGTCGCACTGAAAGTCGGATCCAAGTACCGTCTGGCGGGCATGCGGATCGTGAACCGGCGAAAATTGACGGAACTGGACGCGGAGACCTGCAAGCAGTGGGTGGCGAACGGTTACTTGGAACACGCCTACCTGCACCTGGCATCACTGATCAATTTCCAGGCACTGGTCGACCGGTTGGCCGCAAGGCACCCGGAAGCGCCGCACGCCGCGGCCTGAGGAGCTCAGCATGTCTGAAAAAAAAGCGTTCTGGCAATTCAACAACATGGCCCTGCTGGCGATTTATGCAGCCGCGTTGGTGCTCTTGCTCAGCGGACAAGGCGGCCACCTGATTGTGTTGCTGGCGGGGCTGATTCTGGCGGCCCATGTGCTGGAAATTCCCTATGCCTGGTACGTGCTCAGAGACAAGGACGGTTCGAGGTTGCGCCAGGCCGCGGGTACCCTGCTGTTCGGCTTCACCTGGTGGCTACCGGCCAAGAAGGGCATTTATGGCGCATGACCCGCGCGCGACAGGATCGGCGCCATAGCAATATGACCCGCTTGCGCAGCGACCCGGTCCAACCAGGCTCGGATGGCCGGGAAACGCTGCAGTTCGAAGCCGCCTTCGCCGGCCACATGGCTGTAGGCGAACAGGCCGATGTCAGCGATGCTGTACTGCTCGTTCACGAAAAACGCCCGGGTCCGCAGGTGTTCCTCCATCACCTCCAAAGCGCGATAGCCGGGCTCTCTGCGCCAGGCATAGCGGTCGGCGTATTGCGGGTCCTCGTCAAGAAACTGCTTCCAGAAACGCAGCGTGGCGATATACGGCTCATGGCTGTACTGCTCAAAGAATAACCATTGCATCACCTGGGCCTGCGCGGTGGCGGCCTGTGGCCAGAATGGCGAGTTCTGAGCCAGATAGAACAAGCAGGCATTGGATTCGGCCAGCCAAGTTCCATCCTCCAGGCGCAGCAGCGGAATCTTGCCATTCGGGTTCATCGCGCGAAATTCTGCCGTCCGTGTCGCACCGGACATTACATCGACCTCATGCCAGTCACAGTCCTGCTCCAGCTGAGCCAGCAGCAATTTCAACTTGTGACAATTTCCCGAACGTGAATCGCCATAAACGCGCAGCATGGTGTGGCTCCTGCCATAATTTCCTGGCTTGGGCGCGTCCGTGCCCGCCAAGACTACGAACGCTGACGGCAGAGTACTGAATAATTACTAATAGACATTAACCGAACGGTCGTTTACTTTCTGCTCACCGCGAGGGCTTAGGCCCAAGCGGTTTGTAGCCAGTAGCTATCACCGCCTGTCCCAAGTCGGTGTAATTGCCCTCCGCTATTGATCCAGCTGGCTGCAATTTCTAAGGGTGCCCTCTGGGCACCCTTTTTTGTGGGGCCAGGTTATTGCTCGGCCGGCTAGGGCCACGCTGGCTTCCAGTCGGACGCCTCGGGATCAGGAGACTTCATCTGTGGCGCGCGCGGCGCAGTGATTCGCTGCGGGCACGGACAGCGCGGATGCGCCGCGCGCGTGCTCATTTGCGGGTCCAGGGTTATCGGTGCAGCGGTTGCGCGATGGCCTCGCCCATCCGGATTTCGGAGCCGGCAGCGAGGCGCCCTTCCCACCGCAAGGTGCCCGGTCCCGCGAGCAGAATCACCGTGGATCCCATATTGAACCGTCCGATCTCGGACCCGCGTTCGACATTTGAGCCATCCGCGACCGTTTCACGCCGCAGGCGTCCCCCGTGTGGCGGGGTCAAACGGCCAGTTGCCAGGGTTTCGATGCTCCCAACGAACAGGGCGCCCACCAGCACGACCGCCATCGGTCCCACGGCGGTGTCGTAGATCATGCAGAGCCGTTCATTCCGGGCAAACAGGCGAGGGCAGGCGCGCACGGTGGCGGGGTTCACGCTGAACAGTCGGCCGGGCACGTAGACCCATTCGCGCAACGTTCCGGCGATCGGCAGATGTATGCGGTGGTAGTTATTGGGGGCGAGATAAATCGTCGCGAATTCACCCTCGGCGAAATGCGCCGCCAGATCCTGCTGCCCGCCCAGCAATTCAAGACTGGTGTAGCCATGCCCCTTGGCCTGGAAAATGCGCCCGTCGTGAATCTTGCCCAACTGGCTGAAGCTGCCGTCGACGGGACTCAGGATGGCTGGCTCTGCCGCCAGGGGCCGCGCGTCCGAGCGCAGGGCGCGGGTAAAGAAATCGTTGAAACTGGAGAAACTGCGGGGATCGGAAATCTGGGCGTCGTCCAGGGAAATCCGGAAATGGCGCATGATCCCGGCTATCAGGCCGCGCTTGATCCAGCCGGTTCGCGATTCGGCAATGCGGTGCATCACACTGGATAGCAACAAGCTCGGCAGCAGCCACTGGCAGGCAAAAAACAGGCGATCACGCCAACTCGTATCGTTCATGGTGTTTGCAGCAAGAGGTTCAGGTCGGCGACCAGGTCGGGAATCCGGTGCGGGGCCGGCAGAAAGGCGGCGACCTCCACGGCGGGGTTGAGCAACACTAGGGCGGTGGTGTGATCCACGGTGTAACTGTCGCCTTGCGGCACCCGGACGAAGGCGGCGCTCAGCGCTCTGGCGAACTGCTCCAGGGCCGGCTCATTACCGGTCAGGGCGCGATAATCCGGATTGAAATGAGCGACATACCGGGCCAGCTGCGCGGGCGTATCGCGCTCGGGATCCACCGACACAAAAAGCACGCGCAGCTGGGCAGCGTTTTGCGGCGTCAGTCCGGCGATGACCTGCTTCAGCATACTCAAGGTGTTTGGGCAAATATCCGGGCACTGCGTGAACCCAAAAAACACCAGATGCCAAGAGTCCCGTAGCGAGTCTCGGCCAACGGTCTGGCCCTGGGCATTGACGAGCTGAAACTGCGGAACCGGGCGGCTTTGCTCCAGGCGCAAGGCGGACTTCAGGGGCGGAGCCCCGGGAGCGCGTGCAAAATGACCGGCCAGCAAGCCCAGTGAGACAGCGAGTATGAGGCCACCAATCAGCAGGGTATTGAGTTCGACGCGACGCATGAGAGCCTGGCCAGTCCAGCGCGGAATTGGGGAGCGGGATAGAATTCGCAACCCGCAAATTATCGCATAAGGCGTCAGGCGAGATCCGGAATGACTGAATTGCACGAACTGGCTGCCCAACTGGCCACCCCCCGCGACCTGATTCGCTGGGGCGCCAGCCAATTCAACGAGGCGGAACTGTGCTTCGGCCATGGCACGGACAATGCGCTGGATGAGGCGGCCAGTTTGGTCCTGCAGGCGCTGCATCTGCCGCTGGACCTGGACGGGCTGTATTTCAATGCGGTGCTGACTTCGGAGGAGCGCGTGCGAGTCATTCGCCTGCTCAAGCGGCGCATCGATGAACGTCTGCCGGCCGCCTATCTGACTGGCAGGGCCTGGTTTGCCGGGCTGGAATTTTTCGTTGATGAACGGGTGCTGGTTCCGCGCTCGCCTCTCGCCGAACTCATCGCGGCGCGCTTCGATCCCTGGATCAAGCAAGAGCCACACCGCATTCTGGATCTGTGTACGGGCAGTGGCTGTATCGCGATCGCCTGTGCGTATGCCTTTCCTGAAACGGCGGTGGACGCGACGGATTTGTCGGAGGACGCACTGGCAGTGGCCCGCGAAAATGTGCATCGGCATGGTCTGGAGGCCCGGGTGGAACTGCTGCCTGGCGATGGATTTTCGGCCTGCCCCGGCCGGCGTTACGATCTGATCCTGAGCAATCCGCCTTATGTGAGCCCGGCTGAATTTGCGAATCTACCGGCCGAATTCCTGCACGAGCCAAAAATGGGGCTTACGGCTCCGGAAAATGGTCTGGCGCTGGTGAACCGGATCCTGGAGCAGGCGGCTGAGTATCTGACTGAAGATGGGCTGCTGGTCATCGAAGTCGGGTCCAGCGCGGCGGCCATCCTGGAGCGCTGGCCAGACCTGCCCTTCCTGTGGCCGGAATTCGAACACGGGGGGGAGGGCGTATTTATCCTCGGACGGGAGCAATTGCCGGTTACGGAGGCGCGCAACTGATGTCGGGCAACAGCATTGGCAAGAGCTTCATCGTGACCAGTTTTGGGGAATCGCACGGTCCGGCGATCGGTTGCGTGATCGATGGCTGTCCACCCGGCCTGGAGCTGGGAGTCGAGGACATTCAGGTCGATCTCGATCGGCGCAAGCCGGGGCAGTCGCGCTATGTCACCCAGCGCCGCGAACCGGACACGGTGCGAATTCTATCGGGAGTCCACGAAGGGCAGACCACGGGCACGCCCATTGCGCTGTTGATCGAGAACGTCGATCAACGCTCGCGTGACTACGAGAAAATCACTGAGGTCTTCCGGCCCAATCATGCCGATTACGCCTATGTCCAGAAGTATGGGCATCGCGATCCACGCGGTGGTGGGCGTTCATCGGCTCGCGAGACGGCCGTGCGCGTCGCGGCCGGGGCGGTCGCGCGCAAGTATCTGCAGGAGCGTCTCGGAATCCGCATCCGCGGCTGTCTTGCGCGCATGGGTCCGTTCACCCTTGAGCTGAAGGATTGGTCGGCGGTGGCCAGCAATCCGTTCTTTTGCCCCGATCCTGGGCGGGTTGCCGAGCTCGAGGCCTTCATCAACGAGATTCGCAAGGAAGGCGATTCCATCGGGGCGGAAATCTATGTGGAGGCCAGCGGCGTGCCGCCGGGGCTGGGCGAGCCGGTCTACGACCGCCTGGACGCCGACCTGGCCGCGGCGCTGATGAGCATCAATGCCGTGAAGGCCGTGGCGATCGGGGACGGTTTCGAGGTGGTCGGCCAACGCGGTTCGCAGCACCGCGATGAAATGACGCCCGAGGGATTCCTGGCCAATCATTCCGGAGGAATCGCCGGCGGCATTTCGACCGGACAGGTGGTCACCGCGCGCATGGCGCTCAAACCGACGTCGAGCATTTTGATACCGGGCCAGACCATCGATGCGACCGGGGCTGCCGCCCAGGTTCGCACCACCGGGCGTCACGATCCCTGCGTAGGGCTGCGGGCCACACCGATCGCCGAGGCCATGCTCGCCCTGGTGCTCATGGACCACTGGTTGCGCAATCGCGCCCAGAACGGCGATGTGAACCCCGCAACGCCCCAGGTCCCACAGCAGCGCGACGCCTAGCGCCGGGTGAGCGCCGTTCCATATGCCCGCCTGGGGGCGTTCTATTTCTGGTACTTCGCCAGCCTGGGCGCGCTGTTGCCCTACTGGGGTCTCTATCTGGAATCCCGTGGTTTCAGCGGCGCGCAGATAGGTGCAGCCATGGGGATTTTGCTGGGCACCAAGGTTTTTGCTCCGTATCTGTGGGGCTGGGTCGCTGATCACTACGGCTATAGGCTGCGTCTGATCCGGGTTGCAACCGCCGCTGCCGTGGTGGCGTTTGCCCTGATTCCGCAGACGGACAGCTTCTGGACCCTGGCGCTGGTGCTGCTGCTGTACGCCTTCTTCTGGAACGCGTCCCTGCCACAGTTCGAGGCCGTGACCATGAATTTCCTGGGCGAGCAGGCTGCGGATTACGGGCGGATTCGCCTTTGGGGCTCGGTGGGGTTCATCTTCAGCGTGATCGCGCTGGGGCCACTGATCGAGCGCTTCGGCCCACAGTCCTTGCCTTACTGCGTGGTGCCACTGCTGGTCGCCAAGTGGCTGTCCACCTTGCTGCTGCTTGAGCCGGCCGGCGCGGCGTCTGCGGGTCCCCGCGCGTCGCTGGCCCGGGTGCTGCGTGAACCGGCCGTCCTGGCCCTGCTGGCCGTGTGCTTCCTGGTGCAGTTCAGCCATGGGCCCTATTACGGTTTTTACACCTTGTACATGCGCGACGCCGGCTATAGCGAGGGCGTTATCGGCGTGCTATGGGCGCTGGGGGTGGTGTCAGAGATCTATGTATTCATCGCCATGCCCCGCTGGCTGCGCAATTACGGTCCTCGCAAGTTGATGCTCGCTGCGGTTGCGATTACCGCATTGCGCTGGATTCTGCTGGCGGCGGTTCCGCAGTTCTGGGGCATGGCGGTCCTGATTCAGCTCATGCATATGGCCACCTTCGGGCTTTATCACGCCGTCGGCATCCATCTGATCAATGCCATGTTTACCGGGACCCTGCAGGGCCGGGGCCAGGCGCTCTATAGCGCGGTTTCCTTTGGCGCGGGAGGCGCCTGTGGAAGTCTGGCGGCCGGGATGCTCTGGCAGGCCGGCATGACCCATGACCTGTACCTGCTGTCCGCCGCGGCCGCCGCACTGGCGCTGCTAATCGCGATGCTGGGTCTGCACTACGTGCCACGCACGCTCGCTGACCCGGGCTGAAAGCCAGAGCGAGCAAAACCGACCATCGCCGGAGTGACTCCGGGCGATCTGGCACTTGCCGGGGCTGACGGCTCGCCGCTTCGCGGTTCCCGCCAATGCGCCTCGCGTTGCCGAGGTCGGGACGCTACGGGTTTTTCGTGGCGCCAGCCCGGGCGTGCTCGGCCAGTTTGCGCGCGGCCGCGGATTCAACCCGCCCGCGATGCCGCACCAGGCCCAGTTTGCGACTGAGGGCCAAGCCCGCAACCCTGAGCGCGCACAATTCACTGTTGAGCATGGAACAGGGCAATACCGACCAGCCCAGTCCGATGGCCACCAGCATTTTCAGGGTTTCCAGATAATTCGTTGCCATCCGGATGTGGGGCTCCAGGCCGTGTTCTTCCAGGGCCTGGCAGATGATCCGATAAGTAAAGGTCTGGGCATCGGGCAGCACTGCGGGGTGTTGCCCGAGATCGTCCAGCCCCGGATTGTCGAGCACGGTCAACGGATGATCACTGGCCACCACCACAGTCATCGGGTCGTTCCAGATCAGTTGCGTCTCCAGCTGCGGGTCGGGCTGCAAAGGCAGGGTGACGATGGCCAACTCCAGGTCGCCCGCCAGCACCTGCTGACAGGCGACTTCCGAATCCATGAAGTGGATGTCCAGATCCACGGTGGGATAGTGGCGGGTGAATTCGCGCAGCACCGGAGGCAAGCGATGCAGGCCCACATGATGGCTGGTGCCGATGGACAGCCGGCCACTGATCTGGTCCTGCATGTGGGAAAGAGCCCGACGACCGTCTGCCAGACTCCGTTGGACGTCCCGCGCGTAGGGCAGCAGCGTGCGGCCGGCATCGGTGAGCAGGACACGCCGTCCCACGCGATCCAGCAAGCGCTGTCCCAGGCGCGATTCCAGACTGGCGATGCGTTTGCTTACCGCGGGCTGCGACAGATGCAGCTGTTCTCCGGCGCGGGAGAATGATGCAAGTTCCGCCACGGTCAGGAAGGCGTTGAGTTCCTGGATGTCCAAAGTATTCTCAATCGGAATGCAAAAGATAAATAGTATTCATTAGAGTAATTATATGAAAGGCTCTAGAATTCGCCGCATCTGACTCCGCAGGATGCCGTGATGACTGGCAAAACGCTGTACGAGAAAATCTGGGATGCTCATCTGGTCAAGGCCCATGCCGATGGCTCTGCGCTGGTCTATATTGATCGCCACCTCGTGCACGAAGTGACCTCGCCGCAGGCTTTTGAGGGCCTTCGGCTGGCCGGTCGCAAGCCCTGGCGTGTTGACGCCAATCTGGCTGTTCCCGATCACAACGTGCCGACCACTCATCGCGATCAGCAGATCGCCGACCCCATTTCCCGCGCGCAGGTCGATGCCCTGGAAAGCAACACCCGGGAATTTGGCATCACCATGTTCGCAATGAATGATCCGCGACAGGGCATCGTGCATGTGATCGGTCCAGAGCAGGGGGCGACCTTGCCCGGCATGACCGTGGTCTGTGGAGACTCGCATACCTCGACGCATGGTGCGTTTGGGGCCCTGGCTTTCGGCATCGGAACGTCGGACGTCGAGCACACGCTGGCCACCCAATGTCTGCTGCTGAAGCCCTCCCGGACCATGCTGGTCCAGGTCGAGGGCGAGGTCGGACCAGGCGTCACGGCCAAGGATATCGCGCTGGCGGTCATCGTTGTCCTCGCGCTCGCCGCACGCGTCGCCTATGGCTTCACGGGCATCGCCCAGGCCGGCGTCGCCGCCGCGCTGGGCACGGCGCTCGGCGCCGCCTGGCACGCCGCGGCCGCCGCCATCGTGCGGCGCCACGGCACGGCCATCGTGCGCACCCAACCCTTCGCCT
>JBFIIN010000086.1:0-10564 GCA_041601225.1 Oceanococcus sp. | reverse complement strand
TGCACCCCGGCGCAACAGGCACTGGACCTCGGCCGTCGCGCCACCACTGAGCATTTCGTCAATTACCCCGCTCGCCTGGGCGGGCTCCTGCGCGTCGGCGACCAACAAAATCCGGTCCGACTGACGCAGACAGCGGCGCAGCCAGGGCCCAGGTCTGTGGCCTGCGTCGTAGACCAGCAGTTCACAGGAACTTTCGGCTTCTGAGAGCCAATCCATGATCCTCTCGTTTCCGGCGGGATCATCGAATGGAGCCGCGCTGGCTCCGGCGCCAAGCGCGCGATCCACCTGCTTGCTGTCTATGCAGCGAACCTCGACGAAGGCCGCCAGGGCCGCGACCAGCCGGCGCACGCATTCGCGACCGCCTACCCCGGCCGTGGCCGCAACGATGGCCATGCTGCGCAGCCCCACGGCCGCGCGCTTCTGCTGAAGGCGATTCTGGCGCAGCCTGGCCACGATGACCTGAACCATCGCGATCCAGGCCTTGGGAAAGCGATCCAGCACCTGCATGAGCTGCTCGCGACCAATGCACAGCAGCCGCGTGTCGCGCAGTGCGATAACCCGGGCGGTGCGCGGCTGCTCGGTAACAACCCCGGTTTCGCCGACCGACTCGAGGACGCCGATCTCCCCTCCGAAACCGGCTGGCGTGGTGGCGCGCAGGCGGCCACTCAACACGATGAACATCGAATCGGAGGGGCCATCCGCCTCGAACAGGGTCGAGCCTCCCTTGAGCTCGACGACCTGCGCGGTGGCGGCCAAAGCTGCCGTTGCATCCGCGTCGAGCGCGGCGAACAACTCGCATTGGGATAAGGCGGAGTGCAAATCCATGCCGGGACGCTCTGTCCTGCTTGCTGAATCAGTAGGCGGATGATACTACCGCAGCAACCATAGAACGGAGCGACACAGATGGCGGGCAATGCCTACACCGAGTACCTGAAAATCGACGCCTTGCTTGAATTGCAGGAGTGTCGCTCGCAGGCCGACAGCGAATTGCTGTTTATCACCATTCATCAAGCTGATGAATTGTGGTTCAAACTGCTGATTCACGAGCTGAATAATGCGATCTCCGCGCTGTATGCGGGCGAGGAACTCAGGGCTTACAAGGTGCTCTCGCGCGTATCCCGCGTGCAGCTCCTCCTGACCCAATCCTGGGATGTGTTGGGCACATTGACCCCCACCGAGTATCAAGTCTTCCGGGAGACTGTGGGGCGCAACGGCGGCTCGGGGTTTCAGTCTTACCAGAACCGCGAACTGGAATTCCTGCTCGGCGAAAAATCTCGCCTGCGGGAGATCGACCGTCCCGGGGGAACCGTGCAGGTCGACATCATCGAACTGCACGACAAGGCCGAGGTTCGCTCGCGCCTGGAAGCTCGGCGCCGCGCGCCCTCGCTCTATGATGCCGTCATCCACCGCATCGCCGCAGCCTTTCCGAACGCCAGCCTACAGGCTCGGGATGCAACGGCTGATTGCTCCACCCCGCGCAGCTATGACGAGGCGCTGGCGCGGGTGTGGCTGCAGATCTATCGTCAGCCCGAAGCGCATATGAGCCTCTACCAACTTGGCGAAAAGCTGATCGATATTGAGGATGCTCACCGGCGCTGGCGCTTTCTGCATCTCACGACGGTGGCCCGGATTATCGGCAGCACCACCGGCACCGGCGGCTCAACCGGGCTGCGCTATTTGCAGAAAACTGCCGTCGAAGCCATGGAGCAGTTTCTGTATCCGGAACTCTGGCGGGTGCGAAACAAGATCTACGAATCCCGTCGCCCGTGAGAAAAGGCCGCATCGCTGCGGCCCTTGACTCTCAAATCACCTACGCCTATAACGGCGCGCAACCGTTCAGAAAGGGGTCGGTAACGGCAACTCCCGGCTCTTGTGGGCAGGCGTCATTTTCGTCCAATATGCCGTCATCGTCATCGTCTGGGTCGCAGGCATCGCCGCCATCAGGTTGCATGTCCGTATTCTCCTGCCCCGGATTGAAGGTATTCGGACAATTGTCATCGACGTCCAATATGCCGTCATTGTCGCCGTTGTCATCGCAGGCATCACCGACTCCGTCACCATCAGCATCGGACTGGTTGGGGTTCGAATCGGTACGACAATTGTCGGCACCGTCGAGGACCCCGTCGCCATCCGTGTCCAGACCGCCGCCACCGGATACGGTCGCGCCCAGGGGACAACCATTGCTGAATACGGGGCCTGCCGAATTCACGCAACGATCTTCCTCATCGGGCACGCCATCGCCATCGAAATCGGGGCCAATATCCGCCAGGACCCGAACCGACACCAATCCCTCATCAAAGCCGCCTTTGTCGTCGGTCACCACATAGGTGAAGGTATCGGTAAAGTCGTCGGCCGGCACCACGCAATTACCCACCCCTTCCGGCCCGACATGCTGATAGCTTAGGTAACGGCGGTCGTCACTGACAGTGATCAGACTGCGGCGCTCACTACCCACCCGAGTGATGTCCGGTGCTTCGGCAATTCGTAGCCGGCCAACGCCCACGTTCGGATGGTTCGGCAAATGCACGACATTCTCGGACGGATTGGGATCGGTATCACTGGGCGGCAGCAAGCGCCGTGGTGGCCGGTCTTCCGGATCGGGGTCGGTGTCGTTTAGCAACACATTCAGATGAATCCGCGGTCCGCAGGCTGGCACATCAAAGAGACTGGGCGGATTCGGATTGCTGCCCGAGGCCACCAGATCGAAGTCCACACAATCCATGCCCGGCGGGTCGTCGGCGCTGATCGAATCGATCGGGTCATCACAGGCATCGGGCGGGCGATTCTCGGATGCGACCCGCACATTGACCGTAATGCTGGCCCGCGAAACTTCACCGCGACCGTCGTTGATCTTGTATTCGAACACGTCATCGTAAGGGGGCGTGATCACCGTAGTCGGCGCAGCGACGTAGGTGATGATGCCGGTGCGCGAATCAAACGACACCGTACCCGAAGCGCGCTGAGTAATGGCTTCGTCCGGCGCCACGACACCTAACGAATCCTGGCCATCAGCGAGTTCCAGAACCAGGATATCGTTGTCCGGGTCCGTATCGTTGCGCAAAGGGTAGATCCGGAGCGGCAGGTCGGCCGGAGTACTCACTTCGTCCGCCACAGCCACGGGTGGCCGACTTTCGCTGGCGGTTACCCGCACGGTAACCGTGGCCTGATCGGTGGCCTCGGCGGAATCGATGACCTGATAGGAGAAGGAGTCGGTCTGCTCGAAGTTCGGCTCGGTCTGGCAGCCCGCCCGGGCCGGATCATGCAGATAGATAACGGTGCCCGTCTGCCCGAAACTGCTGACATTCAAGGTCCCGCATTGCGGCGGATTGGTGATCTGATCGAAGTTCGGCACGCCGTCCTCGCGATCCGTATCGTTGTAGAGGACCGGCACAGCCACGGAACGGCCCGAGTTGGCGTTGGTCGAGGCGGTGACGTTCACGACATCATTGGTCGCCTGCGGCCGCGCGTTCTGTGCGGCGTTGAGGACCTGAATCGTTACGGTCGTCGCGCCCGAGGTTCGGCTGGTAGTGCCGGAACCATCGACCAGCACGTAGTCGAAAGTATCCACCACCTGCTCACTGCCATCGTGGTGGTAAATGAAACCGCCATCCTGAGCGAGCGCGAAATCGCCGCCTCGCTCGGCATCGTGCTGGCGCGGCAAACGCGTGGGCACAATTTCGACAACATTTCCGGAACGTGAGCGCGCCGGTTGGCCATCAATCGTGTCGTTCAAGCGCACACCGGGCGCCCCGACTGTCAGCACGCCGCCACGGGCCACGGAAAAGACATCGTTGAATGTCACCAAATCCGGGTCACCGCTTCCTGCCTGGACGGTCACGAATACGCTGGCCGAGGCCTGGCCACCGAACCCGTCGTTGACAGTGTAGGTAAACTGGGTCGGGTTGATTGAGGCCGGGCGGAAGCACACCGAGGTGCGGGAACTGTCGATCGCCACAAAGCCGTGGGCGTTCCCCGCGGCTGAAACGATCGTGAGCGAATCGCCGTCGGCATCATTGTCATTTGCGAGCACATTGATCGTGGTGCAGCTGCCGTCGTGCGGGACTGCGACATTGTCGTTCACCGGCGCCGGCGCTGTATTCGCCACGATATTCACGGTTGCAGTGCTGGAATTGCCATTGGCATCGGTCACCGTGTAGGTGAAGGCATCTTCACGCCCACCGGCAACGTGCGTATAGCTGAACCCGCCGTTGTTGTTCACGGTAAATCCCGCCGCCGCAAAACTCGGCGCGCCCGCGACGGCAACGGTTGCGACGCCCGCGGGCACCGTGTCGTTCGCAAGAACTCCCGTCACGGCGCTGGTGTTCAACGTGCCGTTCTGAGCAACGACATAGGAATCATTTACGGCCGTCGGCCCGGGCAGATTTCCGGTGTTTCCGTTATTGCCACCCCCACCCGTGGAATCCGCGGCACGCTCATCCGACGAGCAACCCATGCTGGCCAAAACAGCGAGAACGAGCCCGACCGGGACCATCCGAACACGGGATCCCAAATTAGCCTTACCAAACATTGACGCTCCCCATTAAATCCTTGGACACCCAGCGGCGACTGGCGCAAGCGCGAGCCTTTTCTCCGGACATGATTCTAACATTCGCTTCAATCCCGGCATTGCCGAGCCATTCTGTGTACGTGTCTGTCATTGCTTACCCATCGCGCCAGGCATTTTTCGCTCGAGACGGAATTCGACCCGGCGATTCTCCCAGCGCCCCATATCGGTGGAATTGGATGAGACCGGTTGGGAATCGCCCAATCCCTGGACTTGCATGCGCTCGGCCGGGATCCCCCGCTGCAGCAGGAACTGTCGCACCGCTTCGGCGCGTGCCTGCGAAATCTGGTCGTTGATGGCCGGATTGCCGGTACTGTCTGCATGCCCGACAATTTCGACGCGCAGGCTGGGCTGGCCGACGAAAGCCAGGGCCGCATGCTCCAGTATGGTGCGCGCATCCGGCAGCAGGCGGCTCTTATTCCACTCGAAATGCACCGACGACAGTACGCCAACCACTTGCGGCTCGACCACACATCCGGACCGGTTGACCCGCGTACCAGGCAAGGTATTCGGACATTGGTCAAAATTGTCCAGGACGCCATCGCCATCAGAATCCACACCGCCCGGGATGGGGCGCGGCGGGTAGCCCTGCGCTGGCGCGGCCTCGCTGGCGGCGACCGGCACCGGAACCTCGCGCACCACGAGTTCGGTGGGCGACAATGGAATTTCCAGTCCGACGCCAAGCCGCACATCGGTTACGCCGCCCTCGAAATCGTCATACGCGGCGCGCGCATCAAGCCGCACGCGCATGCCCGATGAGCCCAGCTCTCGACTCAGCACACCCAGGCCCGCGTTGGCGTAAAAATTGCCGGAATCAAGCCGATTCGGCACCACGTCATCGTAGACATAACCGACGCCGCCGATGATGAAGGGCGTGAATGATCCGCGCCGCAACAAAGTCGCCATCAAGTCCAGGCCAACCCCATGCTGATAAAGGTCGGCGCCACCATTCACTCCGGTCTCGAAGACATTGGAGAACGCCTGGCCCTCGAAGTAGAGGTGCGGATTCAGTTCGCGGCCAAACAGCACATTGATGCCCACGCCCTCATCATCGGCGAGACGCGCCTCGTCGGGCGCGAAGTAATTGACCAGCACCCCGAAGTATTTGTGTCGCAACTGACCAGCCTCGGCCTGCGACACAGCCCCCAGCATAACCCCCAAAATCCCGATCAAAATGATCGAACGCATAGCTGCAATCCCCGTGCGGCCCACCGCAACGGTGCGGCCGTTCTGCACAAACTGTGCCGAGAATACCCAATTCCACCCATGTTTGGCTATCTATCACGTAGATATATTGAAGTACAAACAGCGACTTGGAGGAAAAAATTAAAGCTTTCTGGCGCTTTTGAGTCTGGGTCGGATGAGTGCTTGCTCGCGCTGGCCTGTCCGGATTGACCCTGTTGAACCGTTTTCTCCCCACATGAACCGTAATCTCAGCCTGGTTTGACAGCCGTGAGCCTTGCGACGGTCTTTGCGCGGGCCGCACTAGGCCTGGACGCGCCCCTGGTCTCGGTCGAGGTCCATGTGTCGGGGGGGCTGCCCGGGCTAACGATCGTCGGCCTGCCTGCAACGGCCGTAAAGGAAGCACGTGACCGTGTGCGCGCGGCCTTGCAGAACAGCGGATATCGGGTGCCACCGCGCCGCATCACGGTGAACCTGGCGCCGGCAGAACTGCCCAAGGATGGCGGCCGCTTTGACCTGGCTATTGCAGTCGGCATTCTGGTCGCGTCCGGACAATTGAGCGCAGCTCATCAGCATCTGGAATTCCTTGGCGAACTGTCCCTGTCTGGGGCATTGCGACCTGTGCCCGCGAGCCTGCCCGCCGCAGTGCACTGCCGCGCCGCCGGGCGGACCCTGGTCCTGCCCGTGGCCAATGCCGGTGAAGCCAGCAAGGTTCAAGGCGTCAGGCTCGCCCCTGTGGCAAGCCTGCTGGAGCTTTGCGCGTGGCTGCTGCACAAGAGCGAGCTTCCTGATATCACCGCGTCTCATGATGCGCCGGCGCCGCGACTCCCCGATCTGGCCGAGGTGCGCGGCCAGCCACAGGCCAAGAGAGCACTGGAAATTGCGGCTGCCGGCGGCCACAGCCTGCTGCTGATCGGCCCCCCGGGCAGCGGCAAGAGCATGCTCGCCCACCGATTGCCCAGCATCCTTCCCCCGCTATGCGAAGCCGCGGCGCTCGAGGTCGCGGCCCTGTATTCGGTAGCCACCGCACCTGGCCCGGCCTGGGGGCGTCCGCCGTTTCGCGCCCCCCATCACACCGCCTCGGGCGTAGCCCTGGTCGGCGGCGGCGGCATTCCGCGGCCCGGTGAAATTTCCCTGGCGCACCGGGGTGTGCTGTTTCTGGACGAACTCCCGGAGTTTCAGCGCGCGGTCCTTGAAGTGCTGCGGGAACCCCTGGAGACCGGCAGGATTCTCATCTCCCGTTCGGCTCGGCAGGCCGAATTTCCAGCGCGCTTCCAGCTTGTCGCCGCGATGAATCCCTGCCCCTGCGGTTATCTGGGCGATCCGGACGGCAGCTGCCACTGCAGCGAGGATCAGGTGGCCCGCTATCGCGGGCGAATATCCGGCCCCTTGCTCGATCGCATCGATCTGCAGCTGATGGTGCCACGGATGAAGCGCGATGCGCTGTTTCAGGATGCGGATCCCGCCGAGAGCAGCTCCGCGGTCCGTCGGCGCGTGACGGCAGCCCAGGCCATCCAGCGACGCCGCAACGCCGACCTGAACACAAGCCACCAGGCCGGCCTAGTGGATTGCTATGCCGCGCTGGACCTCGCCGCGCAGGCCTTCTTGCAACAGGCGATGGACCGTCTGAACCTGTCCGCGCGGGGCGCGCACCGGGTCCTGCGTGTGGCGCGCACCATTGCCGATCTGGCGAACCGCAAGGCCATAAACTCCATGCATCTGGCCGAGGCACTGCAACTGCGTCAACTGGATAGACCGGGGGCCTGAAATTAGAGCCGCCGGCACGGGGCCGGCGGCGGGTCAAATCTGTTTCGCGACGCGATTCAAAAGGCCGCGCCAAACTCCCGGCTCCAGCCCACCGTGAACTGCGGTCGGTCACTTTCGGCGAATTCACCCCGCAAACCGTGATTTTCGTCAATGGTCGTGGCCGTCACCGCCAGGGCAATCTGTCCGGCGTCTCCGTAATCCTTGATGAAACTCAGGCCATAATCGAAGTAATCATCATCGGCCAGGCCATCGTAGATGTCACCCAGACCCAACAGGTAACCGGCATGCACGCGAAATTTCGCGTCCGCCAGCACGTCCAGCTGCACATTGGCCTCGACGTAGGCGAACTCATCATCGTCCCGGCCATTGCGCCCGAAATTGTAATAGGCATAGGCGTTCCAAATTTTGGCGTTGACGCCCACATAGGCTTCGGAATTGTTGATGCTGGTCGCACTGGAAGGCGCGCTGGGATCGAAGTAGCCAATGGCACCGATGTCCACCGACAGGTTCTCGCCCAATCCCAGGGCATAACCGCCGTAGACATCCACTTCCTCATTGCCCGCCAGACCGGAATTGGATATCCACATGCCGGTATACAGGCCCGTGCCGCCAAAGCTGTAATCCAGTGACCCCCAGACCTGGGCCCCGTCGCTTTGGGTAATCCCGCGAAACACATATTCGGAGGACACGCCAAAATTGACATCCGATCCTGCCGAGGCGGTACCGGCACTCAAAATCAGCAATGCTGCGCCGAGAAAACTACGAGTCATCAAAATCTCCAGGCCAAGCTTGAATGGGCGCACATTCTACGCGAAATGGCAGGCGGCGGCGGTTTCGCCCGCACGAATCTCGCGCAACACGGGAACTTCCTGGGCACAACGGGGCTCAGCCACGGGGCAGCGCGTGCGAAAAGTACAGCCCGAGGGCGGATTCAGCGGCGAGGGCAGATCCCCAACCAGCGGCTCCTGGGTCTTGCTCCGCTCAACTTCCGGATCGGGGACCGGGACCGAAGCGATCAAGGCCTTGGTATATGGGTGCGCAGCATGATTGTAGAGACCGTCGCGGGTCGCCAGCTCCGCCACCCGTCCCAGATACATGACCATCACCCGATCACTGATGTGCTTGACCACCGACAGGTCATGCGCAATGAACAGCATGGTCAGATTCATGTCACGTTGCAGTTCCATCAGCAAATTGACGATCTGAGCCTGGATTGACACGTCCAGCGCACTCACTGGCTCGTCGCAAAGCAACAGCTGGGGCTCCACCACCAGCGCCCGGGCGATACCGATTCGTTGGCACTGCCCGCCGGAAAATTCGTGAGGATAGCGGTTGATCTGATTCGGCAGCAGGCCGACCCGCTCCATGCCCTCCTTGACCTTGCGTGTGCGCTCAGCGGCGCTCAGCGTGGGAAAGAACACGCGCAAGGGCTCGGCTATGGCCTCGCCCACGGTCATCCGGGGATTCAGCGACGCCAACGGATCCTGAAACACGATCTGCATATGCTTGCGCCGCTGGCGCAATTCCTTGGGCGACAGTGCGCTCAGGTCCTCGCCATTGAGAAATACCCGACCACCGGTAGGCGGGTGGATACCCAGAATAGCCCGCGCCAGAGTGGACTTGCCGCAGCCTGATTCGCCCACGACACCCAGCGTAGTGCCCGCGGCAACTTCAAAGCTCACACCGTCGACCGCTTTCAGAGTCGCCGTCTTGCCGAAGCCTTGCGGAATCGGAAAATGCACCTGCACGTTGTCCAGCCTCAGCAAGGGGGCGGTCATACGACTTCTCCCACCGGCTTGTGACAGGCGCGGGCCGCATCGTCTTGCAAATAGGTCAGCAAGGGGCGCTCATCTGTGCACCTTGCTTCGCGAAAATCGCAGCGCGGTTCGAATGGACAGCCCGCCGGCAAATGCAGCAAATCGGGTGGATTGCCGCGGATGGTGGCCAGGTTCGCGCGCTCGTTCTCATCCAGGCGCGGGACCGACTTGAGCAAACCCAGCGTGTACGGGTGAGTCGGATTCTTGAAAATCTGATCGACCTTGCCATGCTCCATGACCTGACCGCCATACATCACCAGCACCTCATCACAAAGCCCGGCAACCACACCCAAATCATGGGTGATCAAAATAATCGCAACATTGAACTCCGACTTCAGCTCCTTGAGCAGGGTCAAAATCTGTGCCTGCACCGTGACGTCCAGTGCGGTGGTCGGTTCATCGGCGATGATCAACTCGGGCCGGCAGAGCAGAGCCATGGCGATCATCACCCGCTGGCGCATGCCACCGGAAAATTCATGCGGGTAATAGTGCACGCGGTTTCTGGCATCCGGAATGTGAACTGCGTCCAGGACCTCGATGACCCGCTGCAGTGCATCCCGGCGGGACATGCCACGGTGCCTGATCAATGATTCAGTCAGCTGGCGGCTGATGCGCATATAGGGATTCAACGAGGTCATCGGATCCTGGAAGATCATGCCGATCGAGGATCCACGCACCCGATTGAGCTCTCGGCGCGACAGCCCGAGCAAATCCCGGCCCTGAAACACCACCCGTCCGGATGCGGTCCCGTTGCCGGCCAACAAGCCCATGATCGCCAGCACGGTCTGGCTCTTGCCGGATCCGGATTCGCCCACGATGCCCAAAGTTTCGCCGGGCACGACGCTGAAATTCACTTCGTTGACGGCGCGCACTTCGCCGTCGGCGGTGCCGAAATTCACCGACAGGTTGTGGACTTCCAGCAGGGTTCTATGTTGCGCCATCAGTGGCCTGCCTCATGAATCTCGAAAAATGGGGCCCCGCCTGGCGGTGCATTCTGACTGCGACTGGCCACTATCGATCCTTGGGGTCCAGCGCATCGCGCAGACCGTCTCCAATAAAATTGAAACAGAACAGGGTGGCGGCCAGAAAGATGGCCGGAAAAACCAGCATCCACACGGCCGTTTCCAGTTCCTGCGCCCCTTCATTCACCAGGGCCCCCCAGCTGGTATAAGGTTCCTGCACGCCCAGCCCCAGAAAGCTCAGAAAGGACTCAACCAGGATCACCTGCGGGATG
>JBFIIN010000085.1:0-10780 GCA_041601225.1 Oceanococcus sp. | reverse complement strand
GATTTGCGCGTCCGGCACGCTGGGACAGGTGATCCCACCGTCCATCATCCTGGTGCTGTTGGGTGATGTGCTGTCGTCGGCCTATCAGCAGGCGCAGCTGGACATGGGTGTGTTCAGCACCGACACGGTCTCGGTTGGCGACTTGTTCGTCGGGGCCCTGATCCCCGGTCTGGCACTGGTGCTGCTTTACATCCTGTACTTGCTGGGCCTGGCGCTGTGGAAGCCGGCGACGGTGCCGGCCCTGAGCCTGGCCGAGCGCCAAGCCACATCGGTGCAGACGCTGATCCGGCGCGTCCTGTTCGGGCTGTTGCCACCCCTGCTGCTCATCGTGGCCGTGCTCGGATCGATCATGGGTGGTCTGGCGACCCCCACCGAGGCCGCCGCGGTGGGCGCTTGCGGCGCCATGCTGCTGGCGGCATTGCGGCGCCAGCTCGGATTGCGGCAGCTGCGCGAAGTCACCGCCAAAACCGCCGAAGTCACCAGCATGGTTTTTTTGATCCTGATCGGAGCCTCGTTGTTCTCGATGGTTTTCAACGCCTATGGCGGCGACGCCGCGGTGCACCGCTTGCTCACGGCCTTGCCGGGCGGGGCCATCGGCGCGATGGCCTGTGTGATGCTGCTGATGTTTTTGCTGGGCTTCATCCTGGATTTCATTGAAATCATCTTCGTGATCGTGCCCATCGTCGGTCCGGTTCTGCTCAGTCTGGGCCTGGACCCGGTGTGGTTGGGGGTGATGATGGCCATCAATCTGCAAACCTCGTTCCTGACCCCGCCATTCGGTTTCGCGCTGTTCTATTTGCGTGGAGTCGCGCCGCCGGAAGTCAGCACGAGCAGTATCTATCGCGGAGTTCTGCCCTTCATCCTCATTCAATTGTTGATGCTGGGTGTGCTGGCCTGCTGGCCCGCGCTGGCGACCTGGCTGCCGGAGCGGATCTATGGCTGAACCAGCGGCAGCGCAACGTTTCCTGGTCAGCGGCCGGGTGCAGGGCGTAGGTTTTCGTGTAGCGACGCAAACCCAGGCGCAGAGCCTGGGCTTGGTGGGCTGGGTGCGAAATTTACCTGATGGTCGGGTGGAAACCCTGGCCTGTGGATCGGCCCAGCAACTTGCCGCCTTTGCAAGCTGGTTGGAACACGGGCCGCGTCTGGCGCGGGTTGATGAACTGGAACGTGTGCCCGCGGCAGCGCCCGGTGTGACGGAGTTCCGTTGTTTGCCGACTCCGCTCGACTATCCTTGAATTCGTCGGGTTCTCGGGGGCGGACATGCGAACCATTTCAGTCATTTTTCGCGGCGGAATATTAGCGCTGGGCCTCAGCGTGGCGGCTTTCATCGGATTGAACCTGCTATGGAGGCCAGGCCTGAATCCCGCAGTAACGGCGGCCCTGGTTGAGCCGCCAAGCCGGGTGGCTAAATCCGACAATTTGTATTTGGCCATCCTGGCACTGGAAACCAGTGGTACCGATGCCCTGCACGAGCGCGGTGCAGCGATACTCGCAGCTTATCTAGACCCGCCTTTGTCCGTGCCATGGCATGGCAGCTTCGCGGAGGCGGCTGGATTAGAGCCGAAGCCTTTGCGCTTGGGAGCTGAAGAGATTTGCAGCCTGAGAAGCGATCAGCGAACTCCAGATTGTTTGGCGCGCAGCGTCGCGCAGCGGGCTGCATTGGAGCGGGCTCTACAGCAGGCGCGATTCAGCCTGGCGCGTTATCGCGCGCTTTGGGACTATCCGGATTTTCAAAATTTGGTACCCATGACCTTATGGGCTCCCCTGCCCCCGTATCAGACCATGTTGGAGGCCAAGCGGTTGTTGCACGGCGAAATTGCTCTTCGGCTCGCCGCTGGGGAGGTGACTGGAAGTCTGCAGATGTTGCTTCGAGACACGCAAATGTGGCGCCGAATTCTGGGTTCGCCGGAACTGAGACTGATCGACAAGATGGTGGCGAATAATGCGTTGACGGGGAGCTGGTTGCTGGCATCCGAGATTATTCGGCAGCTTGAGTTGAGCCCTGGGGATCTCGAGCTCATGGCCAGAGTGCTTGCACCTTTATCTACTACGGAGCGCGACATGGCGCAGGCTATTGCGACCGAGTTCCGGCTTGGTGCTCAGCAGCTTGAGTTGCTTGAGGCTGACCCTTGGAAGGGGCTGTCAGGCGCCCGTGGGCCGGGCGTATTGGCGAAAGTTTCGGACGCTTTGGGAGAGTTTGGTGGAATTGTCTATAACAGAAACGCCTCGATTAACGCATTGTTTGAACAATTCGAGGACGCAAATCAACGCAATTCGCAGCCCTGTGCGCAAGTCCAGGCCCGCTGGTTGGCCGGCCATGTATCAACGCAAACACCGGCCCAAAAACTGTTGCCAAGATTGCCCCTAGGTCTGAACCCGGCGGAGCTGTGGTATAACCCCGTGGGTAATTTTATCGTCAATCTGGCGAAGCCGGACTACAGCGAATTTGCATTGCGCATGTGCAACACGCTTGGTCTGAACCGCGTGGTCTCTATGCAGTTGAGATTACGCCGTGAGGGCGTAGCGCGCGGTCACATCGCTAGCGCTGTACGCGAGGCGGAGCTCTGGGATCCCATTGCGGATAAGCCGCTGAAGTATGATCCGCAAGCCCATACCCTGACATTTACACCAGCCGGATCGCAGGCCAGCTTGCCGTTACCGCTGTAAGTCCTAAGCTTGTTCGGGCGTCGAGGGGGCGGCTTTTGCTGGGGATTTGCTGCCCATAAAACCGGCCGTGGCCTTCATCAATTCGCGAAAATAAAGCTCGGGCGATATGCGTTTGAGCAAATACTGACGCCGTGCGCGTTTCTGCGGAATCACCATGAATTGTTTGGCCTGAGCTGCGCGGACAATTTCCTGGGCGATGTCTTCGGCGGACAGGCGGGCGCGGGATATCAGCTTGTCCACCAGTTTGTCCTGATCCGCGTGAGGCGAGCGAAAGCTCTGCATCAGGTTGGTGCGAAAAAATGCCGGGCAGGCGACAGTGACGCTGGTGCCGTCATTGTGGACTTCGGCGCGCAGGGTTTCCGACAGCGAGATCACGCCCGCTTTGGCGACATTGTAGGAGGCCATGCCGGGCGCGGCGGCCACGCCGGCAAAGGACGCGACATTGATGATGTGCCCACCGCCGTTCTGGCGCAGCAGGGGGACTGCCATGCGGCAGCCACGCACCACGCCCAGCAGGTCGATTTCCAGCACCCAGTGCCAGTCTTCATCGCTGGTCGCTTCCACGGTGCCGCCGGAGGCGACGCCGGCATTGTTGACCATGGCATCCAGGCCGCTCCAGGTTTTCCGGACCGTTTCGGCCAGCGCTTCAAAGTCATCGCTGCGGGTGACATCCAGGGCCTGGACGAAGCCGTCGGAGCCGGCGGCACGGACCTCCTCCAGCACGGCTTGGGCGCCGGGTACATCCCGGTCGGTTACGCCGACCTGCCAGCCCAATGCGGCGTACCGCAGGGCAAGGGCGCGACCCAGGCCGCTGGCGGCTCCGGTGATGACAACGTTAGGCATGAGTTTCAGGCTTTGGCATGGACGGGGCCGTCCGGGAGGAAGGGAAATTCGAAACTGATTGAGCGCCGGCGGTCGGCCAGAATATCGCTGAGGCGCAGCAAGCGTTCCGGCAAGGCCAGCAGACGCTGGCGCAAGCGCTCGCTATTGCTGGACAGGCCGCGCACGGCGGCAATGCCCCAGCAGCTCAGCAACTCACTGACGATGCGACAGTAGTCGGCGGGACCATAGACACCGGCCAGGCGCGCCACGTCGGTCAATGCGGCGAAGCCCGGCATCTGGTGCCCGGGCATGGCCATCCTGGGCATCACCGCCCAGGCTGCTGCGATGGCGCGCTCGGGATCCGCTTCCAGGACCAGGGCGAAAGCGTCGCGATAAAAGGCGTAGTGGCGCGATTCGTCGCCGGCGACCCGCGCCAGGATTTTCTGCAGTCGGGGTTCAACGGGCGCCGCAATGCGGGCCAGATTCGCATGGGCGTACTGGGTCGCGCGTTCCTGCAGGGAGGTATAGGCCAGCAGCTTGTAGGGGTCATGGCCCCAGTCGGGATCGAAGCCGGCCTCGATATATTCGTATTGCTGCTGTTCCAGGGCGCGCATGTCGAACACGCCGGAGTCGCGGGCGTAGTCGCGCAGCACGCAGCCGTGGCGGTCTTCCTCGGCGGTCCAGATATTGTTCCAGCGCGACCACACGCTGTCCTGCCCCAGATAATTCGAGAGCAGCCGGTGGAAATGCGGCAGGCCTTCTTCGGTCAGCAGGTTCAGGGCCAGACTGGCGCGGGTCGAGGGAGACAGATCCCGGGCCCGGGCGCGCAGGTCCGCGCGCTCGTCTTCATCCAGCAAGTCGGAAGGCAGCCATAGCTTGCGGCTCTGCAGGTGCGCCGTCAGCAATTTCTCGACCTGCGGCTCTATGCTGCCGAGTACGGCGCGGCGCTCGTTTGACGCGTGCTCGATTTGCAAGGACATGGTGTTCCTCCTGAAGGGCTGCGCCCACAGAATACGCCGAACGCGTCGCTCAGCCCCGAATGAGAGTCAAAAACTCGCCGCGCGAACGCGGGTCGTCGCGCAAGGCGCCCAGCATGATCGAAGTGGTCATGCTGGAATTCTGCTTCTCGACGCCGCGCATCATCATGCACAGATGTTTCGACTCGATGACGACGCCGACGCCGCGCGCGCCGGTCACGTCCAGCACGGCTTGGGCAATCTGCTTGGTCAGGCCTTCCTGAATCTGCAGGCGGCGCGCGAACATATCCACAATACGGGGAATCTTCGACAGTCCGATCACCCGTCCGGCCGGCAGATAGGCGACATGACAATGGCCGATAAAGGGCAGCAGATGGTGCTCGCAAAGGGAGAACAGTTCGATGTCTTTGACGATGACCATCTCGTCCATATCGGATTCGAAAATCGCGTCGTTCACCAGCTCAGCGAGATCCTGATCGTAACCGCTGGTCAGATAGCGCATGGCGGCGGCCGCCCGTTTCGGCGTATCTTTCAGGCCCTCACGGTCGGGATTCTCTCCGACCGAATGCAGGATGCTTAAATATTCGTTTTCCACCGTGGCGACCGCTTGAAGACTGCAGAACTGGAAAAGTATGACACAGCGGGCACCTCGCCCGAATCTGGTCGAATCGTGCACATCCCGATTGATCTCATCCAGCCGGGGCGGGCGCAGATGCGGCGTCACTTCGACGACGAGGCCCTGGAGGATCTGGCCTTGTCGATACGTTCTGCCGGGCTGATCCAGCCCGTGGTCGTACGCAGCGTCGCAGAGCGCTACGAATTGCTCGCCGGCGAGCGGCGATGGCGCGCGGCGCAGAAGGCGGGCTACCACGAAATTCCGGCACTGGTCCGCGACGATATCGATGACCGCGAGGCCGTGGTGCTGGGGCTGATCGAGAACCTGCAGCGTGAATCGCTGACGCCAATGGAAACCGCGCACGGGCTCAAAGCACTGTCCGAGCAGCTCACGCTGACCCACGAGGCCGCGGCTGGCCGGATTGGCAAGTCGCGGGTCTATGTCACCAATTTTCTTCGCCTGCTGAACCTGACGCCGCGGGTTCAGGAGATTGTCAATGACAAGCGCATGTCCATGGGCCATGCGCGCGCCATCGCGGGGCTGGACGCGACGGAGCAGGAGCACTGGGCCGTGCAGACTCTGCGCAGCAATTGGTCCGTGCGAACCCTGGAGCAGAAGCTGCGTCAACGTGGGGTCGCCAAGCGACCACGTTGTGCGTCGGGATCAGATTGGGAGCGCCTGAGCGACCGCCTGACCGAATTGCTGGGCAACAAGGTCGTCTTGCGCGGCGACGATAAGGGCCGCGGAGAAATGAACATCAGTTTTCACTCATACGATGAACTGGACGGATTGCTGGATCGTTTGGGGTATCGCGAAGAGTGGTAAAGGTCCGTAAGATGCAACATTCACGGATGGGTGGTTGTTCTTCATCCCCGACAGAGACCCGCCAGAAGGGCTCAGGGGAATTCACCACTAGGCTGTAAACGAGGAGACAGGAAAATGAAGTGCTTCACAGTTGCCCGCATCGTTACCGCGACCGCCCTAGTGGCCATGAGCGCGACGGCGGGAGCCAAGGTCTCGCAGGCCGAAGCCGACCGGCTGGGTAAGGATTTGATGCCTCTGGGTGGCGAAATGGCCGGCAATGAGGCCGGTACGATTCCGGCCTGGACGGGCGGTTACAAGTTAACGGGCGAACTGCCGCCACGGGACAAGTTGCGCCATCCGGAGAATTATGAATTCGGGGTCTCGGAACCCGAGTTCACCATCACCGCCGACAATATGGCGCAATATGCCGACCGAATCACGGCCGGGCAAAAGGCCTTGCTCAAGAAGTTTCCGGATACGTTCAAGATGCCGGTCTACAAGACCTTGCGTACCGTGTGGAACCCGGATTTTGTCTATGAGGCCACCAAGAAGAATGCGGTGAACGCCTATCTTGCCAATGACGGCGAGAGTCTGGTGGACGCCGTTACCGGTATTCCCTTCCCGATCCCCCAGTCGGGGAAGGAAGTGGTCTGGAATCACAAGACGCGCTATCGCGGATTGTCGGTGCGGCGCTATAACACGCAGCTTGCGGTTCAGGCGAACGGCGCATTTACGCCTTACAAATTGCAGGAGGATGTGCGTTTCCAGTACAGCTATCCGGACATCAGCCCGGACGATCTGGACAACGTGATCCTGTATTTCATGCAAATCACCAATTCGCCGCCCCGTCAGTCGGGCAACGTGCTGCTCGTGCACGAAACCATGGATCAGGTGAAGGAACCGCGGCGCGCTTGGTTGTACAACCCGGGCCAGCGCCGGGTGCGGCGTGCGCCGAACGTCGCCTACGACAATCCCGGCAATGGCGCCGATGGCCTGCGGACCAATGACCAGCTGGATATGTTCAACGGGGCGACCGACCGCTATACCTGGAAGCTGGTGGGCAAGAAGGAAATGTACATTCCTTATAACGCCGTCACGCTGGCGGATAGCCGCCTGAAATACTCTGATATCGCCAAGAAAGGACACCTGGATCAGGATCTGACCCGCTACGAATTGCATCGGGTCTGGGTGGTTGAGGCGGACGTCAAGCCCGAGACCAGCCATATCTATAAACGCCGGATCTTCTACGTGGATGAAGATTCCTGGACCATGGCGCATTCGGATATTTATGACAATCGCGACCAATTGTGGCGGGTGCAGGAATATCACCAGGTGATGGTGCCGTGGCGTCAGGCCATCGGGCCGGCCTGTTCCACGGTTTACGACCTGCAATCCAATCGCTATCTGGCCTACGAGATGAGCAACGAAGAGCCCCTGTACGAGGACCGTGATTTTGAATTGGAGTATTTCCGCACCGCGAACATGCGTCGCGTCGCGGCCAAATAATCCCGCTCTGCATGACCCGGAGGCCGTCGTGGCCTCCGGGTTTTTTTTGTGCGGCAGGGCCGCCATGGCAATCCAGGACCGCGCATGACCGGCGATCTCATTCCCGACACCTTCGGATTCCGCCCGATACCCGAGTTTTCCGGCCAGGACCAGATCTGGCCGCGCGGTCGCCAGCTGGCCGAGATTCGCCGAAGCGCGAGCGAATTCAACAGGCGCTTCAAGCGGTCGGGCCAGGTGGTCGCGGCGCAATCGGTGGATTTGGTCGCGGCTGCCTACCCCAGCACTTTCGCCTTCGCCGGCGCCGCGCGCGGGTTGAATCCCTATGTCAGCATTGTGAATCGTCTGGTGGTCGTGCAATTTCATGATTTCGCCGGGGCCTTGAGGACTCTGGTCTGGGAGCCGACAATTCCCGAAGGTTCAGCCAAGGCACCTTTCTATGCGCAGTTGATCGATCGCTACGGAGATTTTCTGTCGAACCGGGTGTTCAAGACGGAATATCACAGCGTGACGGCAGCGCTGGCCCAGCTTGGCATCGCCGCCGAAGCGGTTGACTACGTGGCATTCGATCACCTGCATGTGCAGGACTTGCGCCTGTTGCTGGGCACGACGCAACCGATACCTGGTGAGCTGGAGGCCCGGCCCGCCTTATTTCCGAACGCCGTCTTCATCTGTCAGGAACGCGAGGTGGCGACTCTGCGGGACTGTCATCCCATGCAGGTGGCCTGGTATGTGCCTGGTGGTCTGGATCAGGTGATCGAGGATCGCATGTTGCTGATCAACGGCGATCTTGAACTGGGTGCGGGTCTGGCGTTGATCGCCACGCCGGGTCATACCGATGGCAATCAATCTCTGGTCCTGAACAGTCCGGACGGCGTATGGGTTTCGTCCGAGAATGGGGTGGCGATAGACAATTGGTATCCCGAGCACTCGCGAATTCCGGGCCTGCGGGCCTACTCCCGGTTTTACGGCCGAGAGGTCGTGCTGAATTCCAATACCCTGGAAGATTCCATCGATCAGTACAATTCGATGGTCAAGGAAAAAACCGTGGCTGATCCCAGTCCGCGCGACCCGCGGCTCGCGAATCTGCTGCCATCGTCCGAACTGGCGCGTTTCATCCGCCACTGGCCGGTGCACCCAAGCCTGGTCCAGGGCGGGTTTCAATACGGTGAGTTACAGAAATAGCTCGCCTGCGGCCTTACCAGACCAGGTCATCCGGAACCTGGAACTCGGCGTAAGGATCCTCGGTTGCAGCGGCCGGGTCCGTGGCCCGGGCTAGCCAAATTCTTTTCGGGATCTTCGCTGCGATGCGCGCGGCGACCTCGGCGGGCAACAGATGGTAGCGCCTGTCCATCCACGCGATGCCCAGCACGGCATTGCTGAGTTGGGCGCGGGTCCGCGCATCGACGTAGATGCGGTGGATCTTGTTGTCCAGTGGAAAGTTGAAAGGTTCGGCATCTTCGGCCTGGGCGGATTTGGGCAGCGCGTGCGCGCTGAGCAACTGGCGAAACCAGTCGGATTGCTCCTGTGCTGCACGCTGGCGTTCGCGTTGCTGGTTCAGTTCGCGATCCCGCTCTTTCTTGTGCCTGGCCAGGGCGTCCAGTTCGGCCTGGCGTTGCTGGGCCGCTGGATCAGCGGAGCGGGATTTGGACTTTTTCTTGCGGGGCTGGTTTTGCTGCTTCTTCAGCAAACCGGCCTGACGCAATTGATCCTTCAGGGAGCCGTGCATGGAAATTTCGCGCTGCGGATGGGGCCGGCAACCAGGCCGGGGCGGAAATTATGCCGAATTCCGGCCGCAAGGTGGGGTCGACGGTGCGCGGACGAGTCAGGCGCGGGCTATCGATTGGCCGCCGGCAGGGCGTGTATGGGTGCCCTTGGCGCCGTATACAACGCCGCCTACTGCGTCACGCAGATAGCGCAATGAGGATTCAACCTGGCTGAATCGGGCGGCCAGCAATATTCCGTTCGATTCGTTGGCGGTGCGGCAGCGCTCGAGTCCGGAGCTCAAGCGTGACCAGGCGCTGCGCTGCGCGGGACTCGCGTCATGTTCCAGCCAGCGCTCAACGCTGGCGGGTTCGAGATCAACTCCCAGGCGCTCGGGCATGTCATTGGCGGCGGCCGCAAGTGCTTGCAACAAAGCCGTCTTGTCGAGGCTGATCGATTGCAGGTTTTCCGGATTTCGGTTGAGCAGGGCTGAACGTTCGAGGTTCAGGGCGGTTTCAAGCTCCTGAGTCAGTTTGACCTGGGCGACCAGCCACTCAACCAGGTCGTCGGTCATGCCACTTTCGTTCATTTGATGACGGCCAGCAGCTTGTCCATCTGCAGCATTTTGTCGGCAACGGCGCCCGGATTCACTTCATAGCGTCCTTCGGCAATCGCGCTGCGGATAGCCTCGACCTGCTTGAGGTCCACGTCGGCCGCTGCGGCCAGCGCCCGGTCGACCGCCGCCAGCTGTACCGCGTCGCCGGTCAGGCGAACCGAGTCGCTGCCTGCGGCCGCGCCCGCACTCGCGGGTTTGCCCGAGCCGCTGCTGGGCGCTTCGCGGTTCACCCGGGGGGCAAGCCCGGAGCCGACGAGGTTGTCAATTTTGTTGGTCATCAAAGGCCACTCCATATCTGGGTCCGGGGTGCAAACCCATCAGTGCGTCAACATTCCGGCATATCGGCCGGACGCGGTGATTCTTGAGCCGGTCATTCGGGGCACCTGGCGTCGAAAACCTGTCATGAACCCGCGACCTCAACGATATCGGCCGACTTCACGATTCCTTCAATGATTCTGCCAGAAGAGTCGTTGCGGACCTGAATGCGCTCGTTCGCGGCCCCGTCGACCAGCGCCCGTCCGCGCGCCCGGATCTCGATGCCTCCCAGGCGGTTAAGCAGTGTCACCGATTGCCCGCGGCTGATGAGTTTGGCGCGGGTCAGCGCGCTTGGCACGATGACTTGGTTCGCGCTTATGCTGCGCTTGAGCACCTGACCGACCACGGCGTCGACATGCTGATAGTAGCCGTAGGGCAGGCTGCTGATATCGCGTTCACTCAGGCTGAGGGTGGCTGCGGTGAGGGTATCTCCAGATCGCAGAGTTTGCGCCGCGACCACCACCTGGCGGCTGATGCTTAAGGTGACCGGCACATACAGCGACCAGCTCCCGGTTTCGGGGCAGCGCACCCCGACGGTCATGTTTCGCCCGGGGCGCATGCCGACCGGTGCGAAACTCTCCAGTGCCGATCTGCAGAGCGGCAAGCGCAGTCGCGCGTCGAGCCCGACCGCATGCACGACCACATCATCGCCGTCGGCCAGTTGCCGAGCCTGACTTTCCGCGGCGGCCTGGATGTCGGCCACCGGCTGAAAGTCGGGCCCGGCCAGGGCCGGACTTGGTGTCCGTCGCGCTGGTG
>JBFIIN010000084.1:0-10907 GCA_041601225.1 Oceanococcus sp. | reverse complement strand
GGTAGGACTACGGACTCTGACTCCGTCAGCGGGGGTTCGAATCCCTCTCCCCCAGCCAATACAAAAAGCCCCGCACCGCGGGGCTTTTTGTATTGGCTTGGTGGTTGATGATGAGGCCCCTTGTGCAGATTGGGACTTCAGCGCCTGGGTTCAGCAGGAATTCGACCCGAGGTAGCCGGGGGGTCGACAAAATCGTCAGGAACGATTTTGAACGGTGCCGCTTGGCGGCACCGGCCCCGTAGGGGCGAGGGCCATGGATGGCCCGAGTAATCCCTCTCCCCCAACCAAATTGCAACGGCCCGCCGCGCGCGGGCCGTTTCAATCACGGTTTCACGCATGCCTTGCAGCAGGGTGCGCAGCGCGGCGCCATTGTCCCTCGGCGCCTTGCGGCCGAGCAGGTCCGGGCCGGGGCTCTCAATTCACTTGCGGAGTCGACCGATTGCCGGCATCGCGGTGCTGCCGAACGCACAAGCACCTGATGGCCATCATCTACCTGATCGCCGGCAAGCTCTCGCAGCGACCAGCGCCGTCTTATGCTTGGCCAGTGAAATCTTCCTCTCCACACAAAACGTCATGGAGCCACATTTTCTGTTCACGCATGCTGGCGAAGCCATTCCTGCTTCATCTGCTCCCTGTATGTCAGCCATAACCAGGGGCTGAAACGTGCCGGCATTCCCGGACATCTATTTCCGCCGTCCATTCGACAATGACCAAGCCGGATCTTCTGACTCCACAATCTGCATCACCTTCTGCATGCCCTCCAGAATGGACTGGTATTCAGCCGCACCGATCTCTTTTGCGATAGCGTTATCAATCTCGGCAAGCACAGCAAAGCCCTGCAGCATGGCGCTTTCGCCATTCAGGTTGAATGAGATGAGCTTGGAACGGGAATCTTGCGGATTTGGACGGGATTCCAAAAAGCCCATATCCAGTAGCTCCTGCACGGTCCTGCTGATGGACTGCTTGGTCACGCCCTTGCGGCGGGCGATTTCGGTAATGGTCGTGCCGTCCGGATCAATATAGGAAATCAGATCCAGGTGCAGCTTTTTCAGATTTGGCAACTTCAGTTTGGTCTGAAAATCCCGCAGCATTTTCACATTGGCCAATTCGCCCAGCCAAATAGACGCCAGCATCATGGACTGGGTTCTGCGGGCAAAAATATCGTCTTTTTTCATATAGTCAGCTTTGGTTGACAAAAGCTTTCGGCTTTGTTTCAATGAAGTAGTCACTTAGTGTTGACTATATGGGGTGAGGGGGCATGGCGTCCAGCGACACCCCGTTTCAACAGCGAGATCACGAGTTAGAAGGGGCGAGGATCATGAAAATCAGAGGTTGGATGTTTATCGGGTTTTCCAAGGATTACCCCAAAGGCAAAATCCAGACGCGCACATTCATGGATGAAGAGTGCCTGGTTTATCGAACGGAGTCCGGCCAGCTGAACATGGTGGAGCCCTACTGCTCCCATTTCGGTGTAAATATGAAAACCGGGCGTGTGGCCAAGGAATACATCGTGTGCCCGATGCACAGCCGCGCCTTTCATGGCGATGGCAGCTGCGTAAAAGCCAGGCAGAAAGGCATTCGCAGCTACCCGGTCGAAGAAAATCGGGGACTGGCCTACGCCTACTTCGACGTGCCGGGTGTTGCGCCGCAATGGGCTGCGCCTGAGTTCCTGACCGAGGACAAGCATCCTGACATTCTGTGGCATCACAGCCGCGTGCTGGAACTGCATCATCCCAGCGTGCCGCTGGACAACGCGGTGGATCCACGTCATTTCAAATCAACGCATAGCATGTTCGGTGGCGTTGTGGAAGAAGGCAAGATTGTCACGGATGGTCACAAGGCGACCTGCACCATGGCCGCCGAATTGCTGCCCCCGCTCTCCACTGCCCTCAGAGTCAAATCAACCAGGGTCACCACCTGGTTCGATGGCGCTCTGAACGTAACCCAGGAAAACCAGTCGGGTAACAACATTTATCCCCTGGTCGAATTCCTGACGCTCATTGAAGGTAATAAATGCCGCCTGACACAAGTTGGCGTGGGTAAAAAGTCCCTCAATCCGTTGAAATGGTTTCTCGACGGTATCGGTTTATTCGGCTCATGGTATGCCACCTGGGAAGACACGGCCGTATGGAACAACCGCAAACCGTTGGATCCAGACCATGATGACAATGAAACCGACAAGGCACTCGCCGAGTTTCGTCAGTGGTTCGACAGTTTTGTGTATGACCCGCAAAAACTGAAAAAGGCGGCTTAGGCCTCACAGCGCGTTAACCCCCAAGGTCGCCATTTATCTGGCTCAGCTACTCATTGCCGATACTGAGCCACGATCTCGTGGATGGTTCTGCGAATATCGCCACGGCGATAGCCCAGCAGCTTAGATTCGGCCGGGTCAGGGTCATAGAACAGCTTGTTACCTCGCCCCCACAGGATGGCTGCATCCGGCAGCATGGAATGCGCTTCATCCTGCACGGGAGGCGCTTCGCGGCCTGCGGCCTGGAAGAAAGCACCGAAAAAATCCGCAAAGCTCAGGTTTTCGTCCCCGACGAGATAGGCCTTGCCATTTTCACCCCTGTGCAGCGCCCCTTCGATGGCCTCGGACAGTGACGTGACCGAGATGAAATTCACCCCGCCCGGCGGTGCAAACTCGGGCATCGGGCTGAAATGGCCCAGAGCATAATCGGTATAGGCCTTGAACATGGGCACTACCATGCCGGGCACGCTGCCGACCACGAAGGGGGCGTTCACACTACAGATATGCAACGTATCGCTGGCCAGGGCACGTGCCTGTTCATCTGCCAGCTTTCTGGATCTGGCATAGGCATCGCGCTCGGCGATGGCCGGGGTCGCCTGCGGATAAAAACTGCCGACACAGACCACCCGATCCAGCCCCGCATCCCGCGCTGCCTGGATAAAGCGGGGAATGGCCTCGGTGTTGGCACGCTGCCAGTGGCCTTCCGGCTCGGTGTCCGGTGGCAGGTGCCGAATGTCATTGCCGGCCGCGAACACCATGGCATCAAAGGCGGCGACCGTTGCCGGCTCAAGATCCGCGGCGATGTAATCACAGTCGATGAAAGGCAACCTTGCCAAAGGTGAATCACTGGCAGGCGCATTGCGCGCGGCGACACTGACTTCGTGCCCCTTGTCTTGCAGATGCAGGGCAAGATGCCCGCCAATCATGCCCGTGCCGCCGACAACCAGTATTTTCATGCTTGCCCTTAAGTGTTGGATCCCGGCTGAATCCGTACCTTGCGCCGAAAGAGTTGCGGGTGTGATTGTGCCCAGTTTTTCATCGCCTGTACCGGCGCCTAATGTTTGAGCGCTTTCTGCGGCAAATGCTGCTTGTACAGCCAGACATGGCGCTTGAGCGTGCTTTCCAGATCGTCACGGCCATCGAAATGATGCGTGCGCAGGATCTCGGCAATGCGACCATTGAAACGCTCGACCATTGCGTTGGTCTGCGGGTGGCCCACCATGGTCAGCCAGTGCTCTATGCCGAGCGCGGCGCAAAGCTGATCAAACTCGTGCTCGCCGGTGGGCGCGCGTTTGCGCGACGCGGACAGCCGGTCCCGGCACGCTGCAGACCCGGCTGAGCTCCGGGACTCCGAGCCCTATGTCATCAATCTGAGCCGTGACCGCGAGCCGCTGGATCTGGCCGGCTATGTGCAGGGCACCTGGTATTTCCGGTACGACCTCAACTTCATCGCCGGGCGGCGGATGGCCCGGGTCACCTGCGATGCAAATGCGGCAGATTGGGTCCGGACACCTTGGTCAATTATCAACGCGCGGCTTGCCGCTTTTGTGACGCAATCAATTTGCGACGCCCTCCGCCGTCTGTGCGCACGACGCGGCGGGCCGGTATAAAGACAGCGACCGACGAGGCCCTGGCTCAGACCCGGTTCACGACGACTGGCTTGTAGTTCTGGGTGCGGGAGTCGAGCGGCGAGCGCCGCTCATTGCAAGGTGAATCCCTGAAAGCAGTCCTGTGCCTGCTGTATCTGGCTGGCGGTCAGCCAGTTCGTGCCAGCATAGCGCGGCGCCTGACCGAGCTGCTGGGCTTTGTTATGCCAGAGCGGATTGTAGGGCAGCAGTGACACGCGGGTGACAGATTGCTGACGGAGAAACTCGGCGATGGCCAGCAGGTTATCGGGTGCCGTGGTGAGACCGGGAATCAGCGGCACCCGGGGCAGCAGTTCGCGGTCCTTGCCGGCCCAGTCCAGCAGCTGGTGGAAATTGCTCAGGATACGGCGGTTGGAGCGGCCGCAGTGGCGGCGGTGCAGGCGGTCATCGATGAACTTGAGGTCGAAATAGATGCAGTCCAGGGCCGGCAGCATGGTGCGAGCAACGCGCTGGTAGTCGAACAAGCCACAGGTTTCCAGCAGGCGGTGAATGCCAAGTCGCCCCAATGCACGCAGCAGTTCTCCACAATAAACTGGGTACATGGTGGCCTCGCCGCCGGACAGGGTGACACCGCCACCGGAGTTGCGGAAAAATGGCCGGTAGCGTTCCAGGCGCTGCAAAAGCTCCGCTACCGGCTGGTCTTGGCCTATCAGTCGCAAGGCCAGCGGTTCGCAGGCTTCCACGCAGCGGCCGCAACCATTGCAGGCACTCAGTTCCAGCCGCCAGGGCGGGCCGCTGAGCGCACGGCTGGGGCAGGCATCCCGGCAGTGTCCCTGCTGGCGGCAGCGGTGCTCGTCATGTTGCGGTTGGGGCAGCGCACGCAGGGTTTCCGGATTATGGCACCACACGCAGCGCAGTGGACAACCCTTGAAGAACACCACGCTGCGAATGCCGGGGCCATCATCCAGGGAGTGACCCTTGATTTCGCTGATCAGTGCGGATTCGTTCATCCGCAAAACTCAGCACGTTCGATCAGTTCCTGCTGCATGTCCGGATTGAGCGTCACGAAGTAGGCGTTGTAGCCAGAGATTCGGACCAGCAGGTCGCGGTAACGATCGGGGTGGGCGCGGGCATCACGGAGCATCTCGGAACTGACGACATTGAGCTGCAGCTGCATCCCGCCTTGCTCGCAGTAGGTCTGCACATAGGCGGACATCTGTTCGGTGCTGTGCGCGGGGCTGTCTTCGGGTGCGGGCACATACTTGACGTTGAACGCGACATTGTTGACCAGGTCGGCGGGTGGCAATTGCGCGACGTCGAGCATGTTGTCGAGCAGATTCGGACTGGCCGCCGGGCTGGGCGTGAGTCCGGGCGTGAAGGCCTTGCCGGCGCGTCGGCCGCTCGGCAGCGCGCCACTGAGGGTTCCGAACGCCACGTGGTTGGACATGGACCAGAAGCCAGCCCAGTAGGGGCCGCCGCGGTAGTTGCGTCGGCTGGCAAACAGGGTATGCACATCGTGGGTGACCCGGCGCGCCATGGCCAGGGCGGCGGGATCACCGGAGCCAAACTTGGGAACTTGGTCGCGGATGTACGCCAGCAGATCCTCGGCGCCGGCAAAGTCGGCGTCCAGGATGCGGCGCAGTTCGCGCAGATCCAGG
This sequence comes from Oceanococcus sp., assembly GCA_041601225.1. Lineage (GTDB taxonomy): Bacteria > Pseudomonadota > Gammaproteobacteria > Nevskiales > Oceanococcaceae > JBFIIN01. Next base: position 5,412 of record JBFIIN010000084.1, on the reverse strand, counting down.
CGCTGCTCGCCGTAGACCAATCGCTCGACGACCAGCAGCGAATCGACGATGTCGCTCAGGCCAATGCAGGCCACGCCCGAACTGTTGAAACGCGCGCCGCCAGCGGTGGCATCCTGGCCTGATTCGATGCAGCCCTCCAGCAGACTGGACAGCAGTGGAGTCGGTCGCAGATAGCGGTGCGCCTCAGCCAATTGATTGTTGTAGGTTATGGCATGCTCGGCAAGGCCTCGCAGCTGGCTGACAAAAGCGCAATAGAAGGCCTCGAAATCTTGCGGCAGGCCGGTGCGCCTGCCGATGCGGCTGCGCATTAGAGGATGCATGCCGTCGTGCAGAGTCAGTTCCAAGGCGGCAACGAGATTGAACATCAAACAACCCGTATGGCCCATGTGCCGACCCGACAAGGTCGGTTCGACGCAGCCTACCGCACTCCAGTCGGCCGCCTCGGAGGCGGGATAGCCGGCGCTACGCAGCGCGGCAATCACATTTTTGTCACCGTGTATCGAGGGTGTGGCGCAGGTGATCAGGTTCACTTCACAGAGCCGCTTGAGGTAGCCGCGGCTGTTGCGCTCGTGGTGATAGCGGGCGTTAACATTGGGATCGCGCAGCCGGAGCAGTTCGGTCACTTTGAGCAGGATGTAGCTCATGTCATTGACCGCGGAGCCTCCCGTCGCGTCGATTCCGCCCAGGGTGACCGCCTGATCGGAGGAACTGCCGCCAAACAGGTAGTTGCCGATGTCGGGGACCAGCGGCAGGTGGTCGGTACAGCGCAGGAAGAAACAGGCGCACAACTCAATGGCATGGTGCAGGTAGGCCTCGCGCTCGGACTCGCTGTCGCAGGCGCGCCAATCGGCCAGAAAATAGGGCTGCAGATACTGATCCATGCGGCCGAGGGACAGGCCCGCGTTGGTGTTCTCCATGTGCAGAGCGACCCACAGGGTCCACATGGCCTGGAGCGCTTCGTGCAGGCTACGCGCCGGCTCACGGGGCACCTGCGCACAGACCTCGGCCATGCCCTGCAGTTCTGCTTTGCGCGTGAGGTCATGGCAGGCTGCGGCCTGGCGGCGCACCTCGCTCGCCAGATTGTTGGCGTAGGACTCCACGGCATCCAGCGTGATTCGCATGGCTTGCAAAGCCGGGGGCTCGGTGTCAATCGGACGGCGTGCCTGGATGCGTTGGCGCAGCCCGCTGGTGCCTAAGCGCAAGAGGCTTGGAAAATCCGGAATCGTGTGGGACAGGGCCACCGTCTTCCAATTGAAGTAGGCGGCAAAGCGCTCCTCTATGGCCTGACCGGTGGGCTGCTGGTGGTGCTCGCGCACCCATTCGCGAAAGTTTCGGCGCAGCCAGTACGGGAAGACTTGTTTATGCAGAAGGTCCGCGTCGTGAGCATCGATCTGGTACGGGTTCAGTTTGCGCTGTCCCGCAGTCAGCAGTTCGCCCCAGATCAGCGTCCCATGGGCATCCGGGTAGAGAACCACGCCGACATCCTTGGCCGTGGTTGTGCCGGCCAGGAGGTCCCTTGGGCGTAGCCGGGGCTGCTTCTGCTGCATCATTGCGGCATAGGCCCGGGCTTGGCGCAGTTCCGGAATCCAGGGCTGGCCGTGCCGGTCGTGTTCGAAGCCATGGGTACGGTGCCAGCGGGTCAGGGCCAGGGCGCGCTCCGGACAGAGACTGGGCCGGGTCGTGAAATGCGCTTGCAGGAAAGTCTCCAGGCGTGGGAAGTCCTGCAGGCGAAAGCGGCTAAGGCAGGGATCAGCCAACACCGCAACCGCATCGGCTGGCGCGGTGCGCAATTGGGCCTGGCGCAAGCTTCGGCCGAGTTGACCCGTGGCAGCTGCGGCATAGGGGTCGGAGGTCGCCGCTGGTTCCTGCCAGGGCTGGAGTAATTCGGACAGCAGGTAGTTCACGGCCGAGGCCACGCTGAGATTCCCTTCGATGCGCATTTCGCTGCGCAGCAAGGCCAGCAGTACTTCGCTGGGCGGGCGGGTAAATACGCGCTTGAGTGACTGCTGATCACGGAAAATCCAGCGACAATCTGCAGTCGGATCGGGACCGCCCTGGATTTGCATGCGTCCATCGGCAAGGCGCAGCGTCTGCGCCACACTGCCATCCTCGGTGGTCCAGGCAAGCGTGAATTGCAGGGGTCCGTGATGCCCAATCAGACTCGCACGCAGCGCCGGGCGCCAGTTGAAGTTCCAGGCAATGGCCCGCAGCACCAGAGCCAGGCTGCGGTTGGCCCAGCCGTGACCCGGCTGGAAATATCCGCGCTGTTGATTAAAGTCAATCATCTTGAACAGATCACCGTATAGGCTCAACGCCTATTGGAGCGCTTGTACTCCCGGAGGTCTTACGAATCGACGACAATCGCTTGCCAGAATGCGTCAAGTATGAGGCGCGGCCCGGCGCAATTGTGGCCGCGCCTTTTGCGCGAACCTTGATTGAGGCGGCTGCGGACCGGGGCCTGGACCTTGAACGACTGGCCCTGGCCGTCGGCAGCCCGGTGGCGCTGTTGCGTCAGCCACCTGCTGGCCTGAGTCAGGAGTTCTACCTGCGTGTGTTGACAGCGGCGGTCCAACTCAGCGGTGATGCGTATTTCGGTCTGCATGCTGGGCAGATCGTACGGCCCGGCAGTTACAGCGTGCTGGGCCACATCCTAATGAACTGCCCGAACCTGGGGCAGGCGCTGCAGCAGGTACTGCATTATGAGGCGCTGGTGCACCAGTTGGGGGTCACTCGGCTGGCGCAGGACAGCGGCCAGGTGGCGGTGGTCTGGAAAAATCGGTATGCGCAGCACGCTTGCGCGCGCGATCTTGCCGAGTTCACCTTCGCGGGTTTGCTAACTTGTGCCAATTGGCTGGCGGGTCGCCGTTTGCCCGTGCAACGGGTCGACTTCATGCACTGCGCGCCCAGCGATTTGAGGCCGTTGCGAGGCCACTTTCAAGCCCCTTTGCGCTTCGCACAGGCCGATAACCGGCTGGTCCTGTCGGCGGCGGTGGCGGCCTGGCCGGTGCGGCTGGCCGATGCCGGTCTGTTGGCAGTATTGCGTGAGCATGCGGATCAGTTGCTGGCACGCCAGCGTGCCGTGACGGACCTTCCCAGCCAGGTAGGCCAGCTACTGGTTTCGACTCTGGCGCGATCGGGAGGACAATTGGAAGCGGTTGCCAAGGAGCTGGGTCTGACGCCACGCACCTTGCAGCGCCGCCTGCGCTTGGCTGGAACCAGTTTCTCGCGTTTGATCGACCAATTGCGTCAGCAGCGTGCGCGGGAGTATCTGCGTAATCCGCGGCTCTCGCTGGTCGAGGTGTCCTGCCTGCTCGGCTATCGTAATCAGAGCGCATTTCAGCGTGCCTTTCGCGACTGGACCGGCGAAACCCCGGCAGCCTGGCGGTCCCGATGTGCCTCGCAAGTTCGTCAGCCGACCTAGCTTCACCGTTGCTGAAGATTCCGCCCACGGCGCGGGGAGCATGATCCGAGCCGCCAGCTGAGGCCATTTTGGTGAATGGCCTCAGGCGCGGGAGCTGATGTCCGCAACGCTGAGCTGCCCCGGCGGATGCCTTTGACTTCGCACAGGCACTTGCCTGTGTGGTTTCATTAGAGCCCAGCCCCTGGGCGGGAATGGCCTGCAAACCTGATTTGAGTAGCGGTCAGGTCCCGGATGAATTCCTCGTTCATGCTCGTCGTCCGCGGCTGATGGGCCGAGAGGTTCTGAAAGCGGCTCCGGCAGAATGGACCGAGGCACGACAATGCTGCTCAGCTTGCACAAGAACGCGACGACTACGCCGTGGAATCGGGCTAAGAATATCGGCTTTCTCGGGTTCCGACGTTGATGTATCTCAATGTTGGGGCCCCTGCGCACGCGATTCTTTGCCGGGCCGGCCAACGGACAGCATTCGGCAGCACTGCGCGGCCCGCCTCAGGCGGGCTGGGTGGCCGTTTGTTGGTCTCGGATTGATTGGAGGTTGGGGCAGAACCCCAGTTCGTTTGCTACCGGTTGACCGGTGCTGAGCGTGTGCGTGCAGAGGTAGGTGAACGCGCAGTTGCGACAGTTAAGTAGTTGTTGGCGTAACACCGGGATTGGTGTCGTGCGGACGTATTGCTTGGGCGCCAATCCTAAAACCTTGAGCAGTTGATTCAAGCGCAGCTGACTCAAGTGGTAACGCAGATAGGCGCGAACCACCCAGGTATCCTCCTCCGTATCATGCACAAACAGCAAAAATAGGATGGCCAGGCACGCGCAAAACAGAGCTACAAGGCCCAGTGCGAATGGTGCGCCGGATATTTCGAAGTAGTGGGACATATCGCTTGCGCGCCTCTGCTGATCTGGATTGGAGCTCTTACTTCGCTTCTGAATTTATAGCCTGTGGCAAGAAGAATTTTGACAAAGGTCAAGCTGGCTAATGGGCCGCCTGTGGGTCAGTGGTGGATTTGACCAGCAGGAAGACGCGCCACCTGGTGGGGGGCGCGCTGGGGCATTCGTGATTCATGGGCGACCGGATTCAGGTGCGGGTTTGGTGCCGATTCGGCGCTTCAGATCGTGCATTTGATCTAGGTCAAGCTTTGCATTTCTACAGGGCGCTAGATTGGCTGGCAGCCGTGGCTGCGGCAGGTTTTGAGTCTGGCTGCGGCCCTCGGTTTTGCGTGCGCGAAAATCATGTCTATTCGACAAAACAAGTTAACGGAATCCGTGCTGCGGGAGCCGAATTGGGAGTCGCAACATGGTTGCGACGTCTGTCCTGTCGGCCAATTTTGCCTGCCTGCGGGTCTTCCCCTGGACGATTGCGTAGCCCTGAATAAGCTCATGTATGTGAGCCGCGCGCAGGAGGCAGGCCGACCGTTGGTGCATGCTGGAGATCCGTTGCAGGCACTCTATGCGGTGCGTGCAGGTTGTTTTAAAAGCGTGAGTGTTGATCCAGACGGCAATGAGCGGGTGGTCGATTTCCATCTTCCCAGCGAATTGATTGGCCTGGATGCGATTTACTCGGGTAGCCACTTGTCCGAGGTGATTGCGGTGACCGTGGGAAAAGTCTGCATTTTCCCTTACAAGTCGCTGCTGGATCTGGCGTCCAGCAGCCCGGAACTGCTGAACAGTTGGCTTAAATCGTTTAGCAAGAATCTGCTCGCTCAGCTGGCGCACGGAGTTGATAATACGGCTGACCAGCGGCTGGCGGGTTTTCTGCTACGCCTGTCTTTACGCCTGCCGATGCGCGGCGAGTTGAACGATCGTTTCTTGTTGCCGATGTCGCGGATCGACCTGGCCAGTCACTTACGGGTGGCCAACGGCACCCTGAGTCGAGTGATCGCGCGCTTGCAGGGCGAGGGAATGATCCGGGTCGATGATCGGCTGGTGGAGATCGTGGATTTCGACAGCCTGAGACGTGCCGCGGGCGTGTTGGCTGATATTTCACTTTAGGGCGG
>JBFIIN010000083.1:0-10973 GCA_041601225.1 Oceanococcus sp. | reverse complement strand
GGCGCTCGGGCTGCCCGGCCGCGCGGCGACGATCGCGATCACGACGACCGTCGCGATCGTTGCGGTCGTCGAAGTACAGATCGTATCGCGCGTACGTGCTCCAGCGGGGCGAGAACAGCCATTCGCCCTGCAAATACGCACTGTCTCCCCGCGAACTGGACGCAAAGCCAAAGCCCGTCGCATCGGTCTCCAACAGCGAGTATTCCAGGGTTAGGCTGAAATTCGGCTGGTTGATCTGGGCGGACAGCGCCCAGAAATCGGCGGCGATTTCGAAATGCGTCGTACCGCCGCCCGCCTGCTGTGGCAAAACCAGGTCGGCCTCCAGCGTCGCCGACAGATAGCTCAGACCGGTGCGTATGCCCCCTGCATTCCAGTCGATCAGGAATCGACTGATCCGAAAGTCCACGATTTCGACCTGCGCGAAACTGGCGCCGAGATTGCGTTTCAATTGCTCGCTGGCCTTGCGATCGACTCCAGCGCCAACGATCCAGTTGGCAACATGAGACCCCAGCGCAAAGCTCCCATAGACTTGGCCGCCATCACTGGAAAACAGCACATCACGAATGCCCGTACTCTCCAGATAGACGGCCTGCGGCAGCAGAATTCCCGGTCGCAGGAAAATGACATCTCGGGTGTCGTTGTACAGGCCAAAGGGATTCTTCACCCGCCCGACACGCAGACCAAAGGTTGCGGCCGGCGTGGCGAAGGGCTGGTAATCGAGCAGGGCATAGTCCACCCGGATGTCACCGTCATCACGCTCGCCCGACCTGCCGGAAAATAACTGGGCGCTGGCCAGCCAGCGCGGTGCAATTTGCAGATTGCCGAACAGCCCGACTTCGCGGTGGTCCAGACTGGGCGTACGATCCTCGCCAAAGGTCCGGTTGTTTTCGGTATAGATGACGGACTGATTGACGAAGCCATGAATCTGCCATTCCAGGGCAGACGCCGATGTCGAAAATATCCCGCAATACAAGGCGACCAATCCGGCGCATGGCGCACAAATGGACGGAAAGGTGAGTTTCATGGTTGGACCTCTGCAGGGTCAGCGGACCGCTCCGTCGCGGACCGATGGGTATAGCCAATAGCGCCGGGCGTGGCGAGAACCCGCCGACGCATCTCGTCGAGCGCTCCCACGCGACGTGGCGCAACGCCGGTGCCCGTAAATGTCATCCGGTCCCATGTGCGACGCAATACGTAGGGAAAAGTACCGAGGACTTCGCGGCAAAATTGCTCGTGTGCTGGATCGCTGTCATCCAGTACAAAAACCGTGATCGGCGTGCCATCCGGCCAGACCCGCAGCCGCATCAGGAACGCAGCTCGCAGAAAATCGCGGTTCAATTTTTCCCCGACGATCGCACCGTGGGTGAGCGCCACCATGCCGCCATGGTCACTGGCGATAGCCCGCCCCGAACCAAGTACAGCCAGAATGATAACAATGGTGATGCGCAGCGCCTTCACGCCCCCCGCACCGACCCGTCCTTGTATCCTGCGCTCCAACATAAGCGGATCATCCACCGGCAATGGGTGCAAGTCAAAAACCGAAAACGCAGCCGCGGATTTCTGGCTTTGCACGCCGCACCAGTTACGCTTGATTCAAGTCAATGCCCTAACCCGGCCCTCGGCTTAGGCTATCAACTCCCGAGCCGCGCCCGGAGTCCTTCGGATGCCCCTGACCACAACTTTACAAGCCCTGCTGGAAGATCAACCTGGCGCCGCCGTCGCTCAAGCCTTGTGCCAGGAGTTGAGCCGGTTCAAAGGCGTCGTTGCCAGCTGGGTGGTCTCGCTGGAGCCTGCCCGCAAACCCAGATCCTGGGCGTGGCTGGGCGCCGAAGACATTGTCGGGCGACCAGAGCACCCCGATGCTGATGACTTTGAACTGGCTCGAGAGTTGGTCGCCGAAACTCTGGCCCAGATGCAGGTGGTCCGGTTCTACGCCAGCGAGCCCCGGTTCAAGGCCTGGAGCGCTGCCTGCGCACCGCAGGTTCTGGACAGCGTCCATTGTGCTGCGTCTTTGGGCGGACTGGCGGACCGGCTGGGTTTGCTCGTCATGACCACACCGGCCGCCGATAGTAGTCAGCTCATGGCCGAGCTGCAGGCCACGCCAGCGATTCTGACCGCCATCGGCAGAAACGAACGCCGGCGCGCCCTGGAGCGCGCTTTGTCACAAGCGGGCAACTCGGTATTCCTCACCGACGAACAGGGCACTATTCTGTGGACGAACACGGCCTTCAGCCGCCTTACCGGTTATGAGGCGCACGAAGTCTTGGGCAAGAACCCACGCATCTTGAAGTCGGGCAAGCAAAGCCAGCGCTATTACCGCAAGCTCTGGGCCACAATAAGCAGCGGCCGGGTCTGGACTGCGGAAGCCGTGGATCACGACAAATTCGGCTACGCCTACGCAATCCGCCAGACCATCAGCCCCGTGCATCACGGCCAGGCCATCACCCATTACTTGTCGGTACATGATGATGTGACCCAGCGGGTCAAACTGCGGGCTGAAACCGAGCGCAAGCGCCACGTCGACTGGCGCACCGGACTGCTGACGGTCACTTCGTTCCGGGACGCTCTGTTCTCGCAGGTACGCTCAGCCGAATCCGCCCAACAGGATTTCTCGGTGGTTAGCGCCGTCATCTGCAATTTCGACACGGTTGCCGACGCGCTGGACGGCGATGCCACCGACCTGCTGTACGACGAGGTGGGCAAGCGGGTGCGCGGCATATTGGGTCCGCGCGACCTGGCCGGCGCCATGGCCGAAGGTGACTTCGGATTGCTGCTGGACGGCACAATAAATGCTGAGATGATCGCCCGGCGCATGGCCCAACTGCAATCGAGCCTGCAACAGCCCTTCCCCGTGCTGGGCGACTCCCTGCACCTGCGGCTGCGCTATGGCGCCGCGCATTATCCGGCAGACAGCACCGACCCGGACGAACTCTGGCGCATGGCAGACGACGCCATTGCGGCGCAGGAATGAGTGCCGAATCGCCTTGATCGGCAGGCAGGCGAAGCTGTGAAACTGAAAGTGGCACGGGGCGTGAAGGCCGAGACCATGAGCGGCGTCGATGCCGCCTGGCTGGACATGGAAGAAGCCTCTAACCCCATGGTCATCAATGCAGTGCTTGAGTTCGACGGACGGGTCGAGCTCGAGACATTTCGCCAGGATCTGGCCACCCGCCTGCTGGGCCACCCGCGCTTCTGCCAGCGCCCGGCGCCGGACGCGCAGGCACACCGATGGATTCCTGATTTGGAGTTGTGCGCGAACTACCATCTGCCCGTACGCACGCTCGCAGGGACCGATTTCGAGCGACTGCTGCGCGTCGACATGGCCCGCGAAATCAGCACCTCACTGGATTTCGGCAGGCCCTTGTGGCGTGTGGTGTGTTACCCACGACCGGACGGCGGACTCAGCTGCTTGATGCGCGCCCATCATGCCGTGGCCGATGGCGTGGCGCTGGTCAAGTTTCTGACCCGCCTCGCCCAGCCCAAGCGCAGGGCCCGGCGCGAGAACGCACATACCACGGATTCCAAAGGCCCATTGGCCGGCGCGATCGCCATACTCAAGACTCTGGACGCCGGCCTGTTGATCGCCCGCCGCGAACTGGCGCTGGACCTGGAGCATCCCACCCACCTGCTGGAACAGGCACAAGACGCGCGCCGCGCCATCATGGCTGCCGGCCGTATCCTGGCCCTGCCGGACGACAATCCCGCGGTACTGCGGGCCCCATTGTCCGGCCGCCGCCAGCTGGCCTGGTGCGACGAGTTTTCACTCACCAGCCTGCGGGCCGTAGCGCAGCGGCGCAAGGTCAAACTTAATGATGTTTTCCTGAGCTGCCTGGCGGGGGCCTTCCATCGTTATCTCAGCGAACTGGATCCCCGGTCCGACGCGCAGACTTTACGCATCTCGGTTCCTGTGAACCTGCGCGCAGACCAGGATGCGGAGCTGGGCAACTTCTTTGGCCTGGTGCTGCTGGACCTGCCGGTCGGGCCAGGCGAATGGGAAGATCGCTTGCGCCTGGTCAAGGGGCAGATGGACAAGTTGAAAAACTCCCCAGAAGCCAAAGTGATGCTGGTTGGTCTGGCGACCGCCGGGCATCTGCCGAGCCGCGTGGAGAAATGGTTGATCAACAGTCTGGCCGGGAAGTCGGCCGCCGTGGTATCCAATCTTCCCGGGCCGGAGCGGCCCCTGGACGTTTGCGGAATTACGTTGAAATCTCTGATTTTTTGGCCACCGCAGACGGGCCACATCGGCATCGGCATCAGCCTGTTCAGCTACAATGGCCAAATCAGCGTCGGCGTCAGCGCGGATGACGGCGTCATGCCCCGCCCCGAGAAACTTATTGCCGCATTCCGGGATGAATTTGCACTGGTGACAGGCTGCTGAGGCCGACCCGGCCGTCTCGGACCGCGGTCAGGCGCGACCAGGAGTCAACTGCGGCGTTCAGGATAGACGGCGCGCGATCGCCAGCCAGTCGCTGCAGTTCGGAGCGCGCCATTCACGGCACTATTCATCGTCCGGCATCCGTTGTTCCCAGCGGTCCAGGTCATCGAATTGACCCTTGTGGATGGCCGCCAGCAAGAATCCGGCGGCCAGCGACACCAGCACGATGGATAACGGGATCAAAATGTACAGACTGTTCATGCGCTGGCCTCATGCCAGACGCCCAATGTCTTGGGCGAATGCGGATCGCGGGCATCCACGCGCAATAAGCGCAGGGCATTGAGAGTCACCCACAGGGAGCTGGCCCCCATGCCCAGCGCAGCCAGCCAGGGCGTGACATGACCCAGCACGGCCAGCGGCACCAAGGTCAGGTTATAGCCCAAAGCCCAGGCCAGGTTCTGATATACGATGCGCCGCGCGTGGCCGGCCACTGCGATCAGCCGGGCCAGACCGGCCAGGTCATCGCTCATCAAAATCGCATCGCCATGGGCCTGCGCAAGAGCCGCTCCAGAGGCAATCCCCACCGAAGCATCCGCACCCGCCAACAGCGGTCCATCATTGATTCCGTCACCCACCGCCAGGACCCGGTGACCCGTGTTTTGCAGCGCGCGCACATAGTCCAGCTTGCTGGCCGGGGTTTGTTCGCCATGCGCTTGTGGAATATCCAAGAAGGCGGCCAGACTGCGCGCCGCGTCGGGGCTATCGCCGCTGAGCAGATGCACGTCCAGGCCCGCCCGGCGCAAGGCACGCACCGCCTGGCGGGCGCCGGGGCGCAGTTCCTCGGCCAAGGCGAACCGCGCCAGCTCGCGACCTCCGCGGCTCAGGACAAACCAGCGTTGCAAAGGCTCTGCTGAACAACCTCCGGCCGCGACCGGTTCGCAATTGGTCAGTGCATAGTCCTGCCCATCCACCTGGCCGAACACGCCGCGCCCAGGTTCTACCCGAACCTGTTCAGCCAATCCGGCTTGCGGCTGGCCAAAGGCCCGCGCGATCGGATGATCCAGGCCGGATTCCAGAGCCGCCGCTATCGCTCGTGCTTCGGCTTCGCTGAGATCGGCAAGCAGCTGGCACTGGACGATGCGCATGCCGCGCGTGGTGAGGGTGCCGGTCTTATCCAAACAAACCGTATCGATGGATGGCAAGCGCATCAGCGCATCCGCCCGGACCAGCAACACCGCGTCTTTGGAGAGCCGAGTCACCGCCGCCGCCAAGGCCATAGGCGTCGCCAAGGACAAAGCGCAGGGACAAGTCACCACTAGCACCGCCAAGCCCACTTCAAAAGCGCGCTCAGTGTCCGGCAGCCACCCCAGGAAACTGGCGCTGGCAATGACCAACACCGCGAGCACAAACCGCCCGGCCAGCCGGTCTGCCCAGATCTGGACACGTGGGCGTGCCGCCAATGCGCGATGCACCAAACGGGTAATTTGCGACAAGGTGGTCGCGGCGCCAGTGCGGAGCACCCGCAAGCGTACCGGTGAGCAACCACACACCACGCTGCCCGCACAAATGGTTTCACCCACCTGCCGCGCCTGCGGCACGGCTTCCCCGGTCAATAAGGATTCATCAAATTCCGCAGCTTGAACCAGCAATTCACCGTCAGCCGCCGCCGCTTGGCCCGGGGCCACGACAATGATATTGCCCTCCCGCAATTCGCTTACGGCGACTTGGTCAATTCCGTTTTCATCTTGCCGCTGGGCGGTAAAAGCCTGAGTCGCAGCCAGACGGCGCAAGCGGTCCGCGGCTTGGGCGCGCCCCTTTTGTTCCCAGAAGCGGGCCAGGGACAGCAGCAGCACAAACATGGCGACCGAATCGAAGTACACATGCCCCGAATCCAGCACGGTATTAACCGCGCTGGCCACATAGGCCACGGAAATTGCCAGCGCAACTGGTGCATCCATGGTGGGCGCGCGCGCCCAAAGGCTCCGCCAACCAGCGGCCAGGAATGGCCATCCCGCATACAGCGCCACTGGCGAAGCGAGCAACCACTGCGCATAGCGCAGCAGGGGCCGCATGGTCGCATCGACCTCTCCCAAGTATTCGCCGCTGGCCAACATCATCAGCTGCATGCCAAACAGCAAGGCCACGCCAATGCGTGCCAACGCGGCGCGGCGCTGGGCGCGGACCTGACGATATTGCGCATCATCCGCGACGATAACTGGCGCAAAGCCGGCCTGCTCGACAGCCGCCAGAATCTGCGGGAGATCCGTGCGCTGAGGATCCCAGGCCAGTTCACAACTGCCCGAGGACAAATCGGCACGGGCTTCAAAAGCTCCGGCAGGCAGTTCCTGCTCCAGGCGGCGTACGCAGGCGCCACAGCGCAGACCGTCCACCCGCAGCAACATTTCTCGATTTCCGTCAGCGCGCAGAAAACTGACTTGATTGAGCAAGTTCTCATCCCGATAGAGCAGCCAGTTGCTGGTCATGGACGTATCGATTGCTGCGGCTGTGCGAAGCGATCCACCTGCTCCGCCGTGGGCCGAAAGCCATCGCGCTGGGCCAATGCCAGCGTGATGAATCCGGCAATCACCGTGGCCACGGGGATCGCGATCACAATAACCAGTTCCAGGCTCCAGATTCGTTTTCTGTTCACAGGCATCCTCAAGGCAGACCGACCACGAAGCGGGCGTCTTCACGATGCTCCAGAAGCGGTGGATTCAGCGTTTGAATCTGAAACTCAATACCCATGGTGGGCGCATCATCCAGGCGTTGGGGCAGGCGCACCGAGACCACCAGCGGCAGGGTTTCCCCACTGGCCACTCGCGCGTAGACGCTGCTGACCTGTAGCACTTGCCCGGCAGCAGTCATGGCCCGAATTTCGAATTCCCGCTCGCGTTCAGTCTTATTGGTGATCTTCAGCGTATAAATATTCTCGATGCTGCCATCGGCCAGGGTCCGGGCCATGGTATGGCGATCACGCAGCACATCCAGTTCCAGCGGCGCCCGATTCAGCAGGACCAGACCAAAGCCCAGCAGGGCCGCGAACCAGACGGCCGCATAGCCCAGCATGCGTGGCCGCAGGATATGGAAACCGCCACCGTTATCCCGCCGCTGGCTGGTATAGCGCACCAGACCACGTGGTTTGCCGACCTTGTCCATCACCGAGTTACAGGCATCAACGCAGGCCGCACAGGCAATACACTCGTATTGCAGGCCGTCACGAATATCGATACCGGTGGGGCAAACCTGGACGCAGAGCGTGCAATCCACACAATCGCCCGCGGGGCCCAGGGTGCGTCGCGCCAGCGACTTGCGGGGTTCTCCACGGTCCTGGTCATAGGCAATGACCAGCGAATCCTGATCAAACATCACGCTCTGAAAGCGTGCGTAGGGGCACATGTAGCGACAGACTTGCTCCCGCATGAAACCGGCATTGCCCCAGGTGGCAAACCCATAGAAGAGCACCCAGAACAGCGACCAGCCGGCGACTTGAAAATGCAGCATGTCGCCAACGAGCTGCCGGATGGGCACGAAGTAGCCAACGAAGGTGAGTCCGGTCCAGGCGGCCAGCACCAGCCACACCGCATGCTTCAGCGCCTTGCGTCGAAACTTGGTCCAGCGCCAGGGCATGCGATCCAGCTTCTGACGCGCGAATCGATCACCCTCGATCCACGACTCGATCCACATGAAGACCTCGGTCCAAACGGTCTGCGGACACGCATAGCCACACCACAAGCGCCCCGCCAGCGTGGTAAACAGGAACAGGGTCAAGGCGGCGATAAGCAAGAGACCGGTCAGCAGAAAAAGATCCTGCGGGATCAGGGTCAGGCCAAAAATATGGAAACGGCGCGCTGGGAGGTCAAACAGAACCAGAGCCTGACCGTGCCAGCTCAGCCAGGGAAGCAGGTAGTAGCAACCAAGCAATACCAGCGCCGCCAGCACCCGCAGGCGAGCGTAGCGACCATCCACGCTGCGCGCGTAGATTTTTTCCTCGGATTGGTAAAAGGACAGCGGTGCTTCAGAGCTCGTGTATTTCACGGGGGCGGGCCGCCCGCCCCTGGCCGGAGTTGACTGCGTGGCTCGTCGGCCAGCGACAAGGCCATCACTGCCGTAATTGCGGTCACGACCCAGCCCACCACAAAGGCCAGCGCCAGGATGGTCCACCCCGGCGAGCTCCCGGCCAGCTGCAGGCGTTCCCAAGCCACCAGCAGGCTGAGCAGCATCAGACTTGCACCGAGAAAACCCGACCACATGACAATAGCCAAGCGCCGCCAGAACGGAAGCCAGTTCGGCACCCGGACCAGTTCCGGCCGGTCTTTGGGCAGCTCAAACTCGCTCATCAATGCGCGCTCGATGCGCCCGCCACGCGGTAGACATAGGCCGCGAGCAGACGCAGCTCACTCTCTTCCAGCAACTGCGCGTGGGCCGGCATTTGACCGCCACGTCCAAACAGGATGGTTTGACGTATTTGCTCCGGCGTTCCGCCATGCAACCAGATGTCGTCCGTCAGGTCCGGCGCGCCGAGCTGTGGATTGCCCCTGCCCTGCGCACCGTGACAGGCCGCGCAAACCGTGCCGAACTTGGCGCGGGCCCGATCGGCGCGGTCCGCTGGCAAAGCCGGCTGCTGCCAGTTTGCGACCAACGCCACCAGATCTCTGGCACTCGCCTCATCCAGGGCCGCCATGAATGGCGGCATGACGCCACGGCGGCCATTGGCGATGGAGCTATAAATCTGCTCCGGATCGCCCCCATATAACCAATCCTGATCACTGAGGTCCGGAAAGCCGACCGCGCCCCTGGCAGTCGGTCCATGACAGCCCGCGCAATGGTCGGCGAACAAGCGGGCTCCCGCCTGGGCGGCCTTCAAATCCTGCGCCAAATCCACAATTTCGCGCCCGGCAAACTGCCCGTAGTGGGCCCGCCGCCGGTCATTGACCACCGCCAGGCGCGCATCATGCTGACTGGCCTGGCTCCAGCCAAATGTGCCCTGATAGGCTCCCAGCCCCGGATACAAGACCAGATACGCCAGCGCGAAAACGATACTCAGAATGAACAGATTCAGCCACCAGCGCGGCATCGGATTGTTGAGTTCCCTGAGATCACCATCCCAGACGTGGGACTTTTCAGCGCCCTCGGCTTCCTCGCCAGGCCGCCGGCGGGACGTCCACCAGATCAGCCACAGACAAGCCACGATGTTCAGCAACACGGCCAGCGCAATAAAACCGGTGAGCATCGGACTCATGAGCGCTCTCCGTCTTCATCGTCGAGCGGCAGGCGAGCCGCTGCTGCAAACTCGTTCCGGCGGTGGCGGCTGAACGCCCACACCACGATCCCGACGAAAGCCAGAAAACTGGCCGTAGTAATCAATCCGCTGAGCATTATTCGCCCTCCCCGACCGGGGCCTTGAGGCTTTGCAAAAAAGCAATCAAGGCGTCCATTTTCGATTTCCCAGACACCGCCTGTGGCGCTGCGGCAATCTGCGCATCGCTATAGGGCACGCCAACCCGACGCAGGGCAGTGAGCATCGCGGCCACTTCGTCTCCATCCAGTGGCGCGCCCGCCAGCCATGGATAGCCCGGCATGTTGGATTCGGGAACCAGGTCGCGGGGGGCCATCAAATGCAAGCGGTGCCAGTCGTCGGAAAAGCGCCCGCCAACCCGGGCCAGATCCGGCCCCGTTCGCTTGGAGCCCCACTGAAAGGGATGGTCGTAAACTGACTCGCCGGCCGTTGAATACGGACCATAACGCAGGGTTTCCTCGTGCAGGGTACGCACCATCTGCGAATGGCAGTTGTAACAGCCCTCGCGCACGTAGACGTCCCGCCCGGCAACCTCCAGCGCGTTGCGCAGCTGCAAGCCCGGCGCGGGCTGGGTGGAGGCTCCGCTGGCCATCAAGGGCACAATCTCCACGACTCCGCCCACACTGATCACCAGAATCACCAGAATCGCGAGCAGGCCGATATTCTTCTCAACGCTTTCGTGGTTCATGCCAGGCCCTCCGCGGTTGCCAGAATTTTCTGCTCGGAGCGCACCGTGTGCCACACGTTCCAGGCCATGACCAGCATCCCGGACAGGAACACCAGCCCCCCGAGCAGGCGCACGAAATAGAACGGATAGGTCGCTTGCAGGCTTTCGATAAAGCTGTAGGTCAAGGTTCCGTCTTCGCCAACGGCACGCCACATCAAGCCCTGCATCACGCCGGCAATCCACATGGCCGTGATGTACAGCACGGTGCCGATGGTCGACAGCCAGAAGTGCAGGTTGATCGCCGGGACGCTATGCATCTGTGTCCTGCCGTACAGCCGCGGGAACAGCACATAGAGCGCACCGATGGTCATCATGGCCACCCAGCCCAGCGCACCGGCGTGCACATGTCCGATGGTCCAGTCGGTGTAATGCGAGAGCGCATTCACCGTCTTGATCGACATCATCGGCCCTTCGAACGTGCTCATGCCGTAAAAGGACAGAGACACAATCATGAATTTGATGATCGGATCTTCGCGCAGCTTATGCCAGGCGCCCGAGAGCGTCATGATGCCGTTGATCATGCCGCCCCAGCTGGGCGCCAGCAGCACCAGCGAAAACACCATGCCCAGGGACTG
>JBFIIN010000082.1:0-11103 GCA_041601225.1 Oceanococcus sp. | reverse complement strand
GCCGCGGCCCGCGCTGTTCAACTGGCTGCAGACGGCCGGAGAACTCGATGAAGCCGAGATGCGCCGGACTTTCAACTGCGGGATCGGCATGGGGCTGGGGGTGCGCGCCGCGGCCGCCGAGCTGGCCAGCGCGACCCTGCGGGCTGCCGGCGAAACCGTGCTGGAAATCGGTCAGATTCAGGCCCGAGCCCCAGGCGCACCGGCCGTTCAGCTACGGTGAGCAAACCTCGCCTGGCGGTGCTGATTTCAGGCGCAGGCCGTAATCTGCAAGCGATCATCGAAGCCTGTCAGACCGGAGCCTTACCCGCCGAACCGGTCGTCGTCCTGTCCAACCGTCCGGGCGCCGGCGGTTTGCGGCGCGCCGCCGCCGCCGGTGTGACGACCGAGGTGGTTGACCACACGCTGTTCGGCAGCCGCGCAGCCTTTGATCAGGCCCTGGCGCAGTGTCTGGAAAGCTACCGGCCCGATCTGGTAGCTCTGGCCGGATTCATGCGTGTCCTGACACCGGACTTTACCCGCCGGTTTCAAGGCCGAATGCTGAACATCCACCCGTCCCTGCTACCCAAATATCGCGGCCTGCACACCCATCGCCGAGTCCTGGAAGCGGGCGATGCCTGGCATGGCGCCAGCGTCCATTTCGTGACCGAGGAGCTGGACGGCGGCCCGGTCATCATGCAAGGTCGGCTGGCCGTTCAATGCGGCGACACGGAAGCCAGTCTGGCGGCCCGGTTGATGCAGGAGGTGGAACTTTGCCTGTACCCCGCGGCTCTGAGTTGGGTGGCCCGGGGTCGTCTGCAACTGGCCGGCTCGACCGTACTGCTGGATGGCATCGCCCTGCAGCAGCCACTGCAATATCCGCAAGAGGTCAATCAATGAAAGCTGCCGAATGTGGACTGCTCATACTGCTGCTTGCTCTGCCGCTGGGGTCCGCTGCGCAGGCCCTGAAGCCCTTCCAGGCCGAATACAGGCTGTTCCGCGGCGACATGAATCTGGGCAAGGCCACGGTCGCGCTTGGCCCCACCGAGCAGGCGGGCTGTTTTGACTACCATTATGTCGCCAAGCCCTCATTCCTGGTGCGCATGTTCACGGGCAAGATCAGCGAACGCAGCCAGTTCTGCCTGCGCGACAACCAGCTCGTGCCCCGGAGTTATCGTTACCATCGTGGCGGCGTGGGCAGCAAGGACGAGAACTACGAATTGCGCTTCGACCCGGAGGGCGGGGTGGTAACCGACGACAGGGGCTCCCAGCGCGATCTGCCTGCTGGCGCGGTGGATCGACTGCTCGTGCAGATCGCCGCGCGGCGGCTGGTGGATGGCGTGACCCTGCCGCTGGATGACAGGCGCCGCGCGATTGAAGTAACCGTGGTCGAAGATGACCGCATGAAGACCTATGAGATCGCGGTCATGGGCCACGAAACCCTGACGGTACCGGCAGGAACTTTTGAAACGATCCGCGTCGAGCGGATCAACGACCCAAAGAAGACCACCCGCTTCTGGGTCGCGCCGGCGCTGCACTACCAACTGGTCAGGATGGAACAGGTCAAGGCCGATGATCCGGTCATCGGTTTCGTCTTGTACAAGCGACCAAGCTTCCCGGCAGTCCCTGCTAGTGCCGGGTCGGCAGATACTGCTTCAACGCCCGGCGGACCGGGCCGGCAATAACCCGCTCGGTACCCGCGCCCACCAGCACGCCGCCCAGAAAGCCCAGGCAGACTCCCTGCGCATGGGTCAATGGCACGAGCAAGGCGACATAGGCCGCAACAAAACCGAGCAGCAGATAAGCCCCCGCCAGGCGACCATCCGGCTTGGCGAAGGCATACATCTGCGCCAGTTCCCGGGTTTCCGCCGGAATGACCAATGAGTCAACGAAATCGGTTTCTTCAGCCATGGTGCCTCCCACCCCAGCGCAATAATCTCAGTTTAGGCAGAGCCCGATCTGCCGACAATCAGGCTTTGGGCAGTGTGACCCCGGTCTGGCCCTGGTATTTTCCGTGACGGTCGCCATAAGACACCGCGCAAATTTCATCGGATTCCAGGAACAGCATCTGGGCGACGCCCTCGTTCGCGTAGATGCGCGCGGGCAACGGCGTGGTGTTGGAGAACTCCAGGGTGACATGCCCCTCCCACTCCGGCTCCAACGGGGTGACATTCACGATTATGCCGCAACGCGCGTAGGTGCTCTTGCCCAGGCAAATTGTCAGCACATTGCGCGGAATGCGGAAATATTCGATGGTGCGCGCGAGTGCGAATGAGTTGGGCGGGATGATACAGACATCACCCTTGAAGCTGACGAAGCTGTGTTCCGAAAAATTCTTGGGGTCCACCACCGCGGAATTGATGTTGGTGAATATCTTGAATTCATCGGCGCAGCGCACGTCGTAACCGTAACTCGACAAGCCATAGGAGATTGCGGGCCCGTTGGTGCCGTCGCGAACCTGGCCCGCTTCAAAGGGCTCAATCATGCCGTGCGCACCGGCCATGCGCTGTATCCATTTGTCGGCTTTGATGCTCATGCCTTCCTCTTCTGCGGGACAATCCGCCTATTCGATGATGATCTCGGGGAACTCGTCAGCCTCGGCCTGACTCAGACGTAGCGCAGCGCGCCGGGCCAGCTGAAAATACGGCGCGGCTTCAACCGAGTCCGGATCGGCCGCCACGGTCGGCAGACCGCCATCGGCCTGTTCCCGGATTCGGGCCGCCAAGGGCAGCTGGCTCAGCAGCGGCACGCCGTACTGCCGGGCCATGCGCTCGCCGCCCCCTTCACCAAATATGGCCTCGCCGTGTCCGCAGTTCGTGCACACGTGCATGCTCATATTTTCGACAATACCCAGCACGGCGACCTCGACCTTCTGGAACATGCGCAGGCCCTTGCGCGCGTCGAGCAGCGCAATATCCTGCGGCGTCGTCACGATGACGGCGCCGCTGACGGGTATGCGCTGGGCCAGGCTCAGCTGGATGTCGCCGGTGCCGGGCGGCATGTCGATGATCAGGTAATCGAGTTCTGGCCAGCGGGTTTCGCTGAGCATCTGCTGCAAGGCCTGGGTCACCATGGGTCCACGCCAGATCGTGGGCTCCTCCTCATCCACCAGCAGGCCGATGCTCATCAGCGCAAGACCCAGGGCCGGCACGGGCCGCATGAATTTCCGGTCGACGAGCTCAGGCCGCTGCCCGCTCACCCCCAGCATGCGGGGTTGACTCGGGCCGTAAATGTCGGCATCCAGCATGCCCACCTGAGCGCCGTCGGCAGCCAGGGCCAGCGCGAGGTTTGCGGCCACCGTGGATTTCCCGACCCCACCCTTGCCCGAAGCCACGGCAATGGTATTGCGAATCCCGGGCAGGGGTTGCAGCTGGCCCTGCACAGTCTCGCTGCGGATCTGCCAGCTCAGCTCCAGCTCGACCGGCCGGCCCAGATGGGTCGCCAACGCCTGCTGCAGCTCGACCTGATAGCGCTGCGCAGCAAAAGGCAGCTCCAGTTCAAGGACAACCCGATCGCCCGCCACCTCGACACGGCGCAAGCACTGGGCGCTGGCCAGGTCGGTCTGGAGTATGGGATCGACGAACTCCCGCAGGCGGGCGTCGATGACAGCTGGATCAGCGCTCATGCGGTATCAGGAACGGGAAGAGGTTGCGCAGTTTAACACCCGCGCCGCCGGCTCAAGGGCGCCGCCTGTGGCAGAATATTTCGGTTTCACTCACGCAATTGGTTTTTCCCATGGCCGCCCGCCACATCTTCGTCACCAATGCCCTGCCCTATGCCAGCGGCCCGATTCATCTTGGCCATCTGCTGGGATACATCCAGGGCGACATCTGGGTGCGCTTCCAGCGCATGCGGGGCCATGCTGTGACTTATGTCTGTGCGGACGACGCGCACGGCACACCGATCATGCTGGCCGCCGAAAAGGCCGGAGTGAGCGCCGAGGAGTTCGTGGCCCGCATCCAGGCCGACCATGAGCGCGATTTCGCCGGGTTCGCCGTGGATTTCGATCACTACCATTCCACGCATACCGCGGAAAACCGCGAGCTCAGCGAGCGCATATATCTGGCACTGCGCGCAGCCGGCCACATCAGCAGCAGGGAAATCGAGCAGGCCTACGACCCGCAGCGGCAGATGTTCCTCCCGGATCGCTATATCAAGGGTGAGTGCCCCAAATGCGGCGCTGCCGATCAGTACGGCGACAACTGCGAGAACTGTGGCGCCACCTATGCGCCGCGGGACGTCAAAAACCCGTTCTCAGCCGTTTCGGGCGCAACCCCGGAATGGCGCCCATCCGAGCATTACTTCTTTCGCCTGGAACATCTGCAGCCCGACATCGAAGCCTGGCTGGAGCGCGCTCAACTGCATTCAGGCGTCAAGGCCAAGTTGCGCGAGTGGCTGGACGCCGGGCTGCGCGACTGGGACATTTCGCGGGACGCGCCCTATTTCGGTTTCGAAATTCCGGACGCGCCGGGCAAGTATTTTTATGTCTGGCTGGACGCGCCCATCGGCTACCTGGCCAGCCTGAAAGCCTGGTGCGCGGCCGATGCGAGCCGCGATTTCGAAGAATTCCTGCGGCCCGATTCACCGATCGAGATGTGGCATTTCATCGGCAAGGACATCGTCAATTTTCATGGCCTGTTCTGGCCGGGCATGCTCAAAGGCGCCGGTTTGCGCGAACCGACCGGGATGTCGGTCAATGGCTACCTCACGGTCAACGGCGCCAAGATGTCCAAGAGCCGCGGCACCTTCATCCGCGCCGAGACCTACCTCAAGCACCTCGATCCGCAGTATCTGCGCTACTACTTCGCGGCCAAACTGAGCGCCGGAGTCGAGGATATCGACCTGAATCTGGAGGACTTCGCGGCCCGCGTAAACAGCGATCTGGTCGGCAAGTTCGTGAATATCGCCAGCCGCTGTGCCGGCTTTATTGGCAAGAATTTCGCTGGGAAACTTTCCGAAGCCGACACCAGCTATCTGGACATCTACGGCGTAATCGTCGGGGAGCCATCCGCGATCGAGCAGTTGAAGAACGGAATCCTCGACTCCGCCCAAGATCGCGCCCATGCGTCGACGACTGCGGCATCGATTCTTGCAAGGATTCAAGTATCACAAGGCCAAGCTCCCCGTGTGTACACCGAGCCAACCGGGGACCCTGCGATCGATGACGCTGTGCAGGATTTCGCCGGGGCACCTCTGGCCGGGCGCCTTAGCGAACGTTTCGCCACGGTGAAAAGCCAGGTCGAAAACGATTACAACAAACGGGAATTCGCGCGAGCAATTCGTCAAATCATGGCTTTTGCAGACGAAATCAACAAAGCCATTCAAGAATGGGCGCCGTGGTCGCTGGCCAAAAATCCTGACGCACAATGGCTCGTCCACGATATCTGCACATTTGCTCTGGAGTACTTTCGAAAGCTCTCAATTCTTTTGAGACCAGTACTTCCGGGCGTCGTCGGGGATGTGGAACAGTTTCTGAATGTAGGCCCCTTGAAGTGGGCCGATTTGGATACGGAACTGCCGCCGGGCCACCAGATCAATGCCTATCAGCATCTGGCAGCGCGCGTCGACCCCAAGGCGATCGCCGCTATGGTCGAGGAATCCAAAGATGATCTCGCCCCCACCAATACCGGTCAGGTCGCACAAACGGACGACGCGGCGCTCATCGAATTCGAGGATTTTGCCAAGCTGGATTTGCGTATCGCCCGGATAAACGCCGTGGAATCCGTGGACGGCGCCGACAAACTGTTGCGAATCCAGCTGGATGTCGGCGAACTGGGCCAACGCACGGTGTTCGCCGGAATCAAGTCCGCCTACAGCCCCAGCGCGCTTGAGGGACGCTTAACGCTGATGGTCGCGAACCTGGCGCCGCGCAAAATGCGGTTTGGCGTTTCCGAGGGCATGATCCTGGCTGCGGGGCCGGGTGGCCAAGACATTTATCTGCTCGCACCGGACTCGGGCGCACAGCCCGGTATGCAAGTGAAATGAGTTTCATGCGAATTTCGCATAACAATATGAATCTAACCTAACTAAATTGCATAACGATCATGGCCGAACCTAGACTGCTTGGCCCCGATCACCCATGAGTCTTTAGCGCAAGGCATGACCGAGTATCTGCTCATCATCGTCGGGACCGTCCTGGTCAACAATTTCGTACTGGTCCAGTTCCTGGGCCTGTGCCCGTTCATGGGCGTCTCCAAGAAAGTCGAAACCTCGATGGGCATGGCGCTGGCGACCACTTTCGTCTTGACTCTGTCGTCGGTGAGCTCCTATATGGCCGAGCAGTATTTGCTTGTACCCCTCGGGCTGGAGTATCTGCGCACCATCACTTACATCCTGGTGATCGCCGCCGTCGTCCAGCTCACCGAAATGTGGATACGCAAGACCAGCCCCCTGCTGCACGAGGTTCTGGGCATCTACCTGCCGCTGATCACTACCAATTGCGCGGTTCTGGGCGTCGCCCTGCTCAATGTGAAGGAGCAGCACGGCTTTATCGAATCCGCCCTGTTCGGCTTCGGCGCGGCGCTGGGATTTTCGCTGGTCCTGGTCCTGTTTTCGGCCATGCGTGAGCGCATCCAGGTCGCCGATGTGCCGCTGCCCTTTCAGGGTGCGCCCGTCGCCTTGATTACAGCGGGTCTGATGTCCCTGGCCTTCATGGGCTTCACCGGTCTGATCTAAGCGCAGGATTCCCATGACCCAACGACTGCGGACAACCCATCACACGCGCGAAAAGGCTTTCGCTCGGCCACCGTACTCGACGTTCGGCCCAGTTCGCCTGCGCGCGCCTCGGTCGCGAGACCCCGTTCGCGCCTGCGCTGTCTTGAGCCCGCAACGCTGCGCCCTGGAAATTCCGGGCTAATGCTCACGGCCATCCTCGCATTCGGCGGCCTGGCGGCCGGTTTCGGCATTGCGCTGGGTGCCGCAGCCGTGCGCTTCAAAGTCGAGGGCGACCCCCTGGTCGACCAGATCGATGCACTGCTGCCGCAAACGCAATGTGGCCAATGCAGCTATCCCGGCTGCCGGCCGTATGCCGAGGCGATCGCCGGCGGCGAAGCGGAAATCAATCAGTGTCCGCCAGGCGGCGAGGACGGCATCATCGCGCTGGCGGAACTGCTGGGTCGCGAGGTCGTGCCACTGAATCCGGAAAACGGCACAGCCGCTGAAACGCCCCTGGTCGCGATCATTGATGAAGCGGCCTGTATCGGCTGTACGCTATGCATCCAGGCCTGTCCGGTGGACGCCATCCTGGGCGCCAACAAGCTCATGCATACCGTGATCGAAGCCGAGTGCACGGGCTGCGAACTCTGCGTGCCACCCTGTCCCGTGGATTGTATCGACATGGTGCCGGTGACCAGCAGCATTCAGAACTGGACCTGGCCAGAGCCCGGCACGCCGGCGCAGGCCGCCTGAGATGTTCGGCCTGTTACGCAGGGCGGCGCCTGACCAGTTCCCCGGGGGCCTCAAGCTGGACAGCCACAAGCTCAGTGCCGACCAGGCACGCATTCAGCTTGCGCCGGTGCCAAGCCGCGTGATCCTGCCCCTGTCGCAGCATATCGGCGCCCCGGCGCAGCTAAAGGTCGAGGTGGGGCAGCGTGTGCTGCGGGGCCAGACCGTGGCCACCGCGGACGGCTATGTGTCCGCGCCCATCCACGCAAGCACCTCCGGACGGGTGGTGAGCATCGGACCTCAGCCGGTCCCGCACCCCTCCGGCCTGTCGGCACCGGCCATCGTGATCGAAGCTGATGGCCTTGATGAAGCGCCGAGCGCGCCCGAATGGGTCGCGCAACCCGACTATCGCAGCCTGGACCGGGCCGAGCTGCGCCAGCGGGTGCGTCAGGCCGGCATTGTGGGCCTGGGCGGCGCGGCTTTTCCTTCGGCCGTCAAGCTGAATCCGGGCGGTGGCGACGCCGTGGACACCTTGATTCTCAACGGCGCCGAATGCGAACCCTACATCAGTTGTGACCAGGCTCTGATGGCCGAGCGGGCCGCAGACATCGTTGCAGGCGCGGAATTGATCCGTTACGCCATTCAGGCACGCGACTGCATCATCGGGGTCGAGGACAACAAGCCCGAGGGCATCGCTGCCTTGCGCGCGGCGCTTAGGGAGCGGGAATCTCGCGCAATCGAAGTGCGGGTCGTGCCCACCCGCTACCCGCAAGGCGGTGAGAAGCAGCTGGTCCAGACCCTGACCGGGCGCGAGGTGCCCAGCGAAGGCTTGCCCCTGGATATCGGCATCGTGGTACACAATGTGGGAACCGCCATCGCGGTCTGGCAAGCACTGACCCGCGCCGAGCCGCTGATCTCACGCGTGGTCACCGTGACCGGCAACGGCATCGCCAAACCCGCCAATCTGGAGGTGCGAATCGGCACCCCGGTTGCCGAACTGATCGCCCACTGCGGCGGTTATGCGGGCCCGCGGGGACGCTTGATCATGGGCGGCCCGATGATGGGGTTTGCGCTCAGCTGCGATACCGTACCCGTGGTGAAGGCCACCAATTGCATCCTGGTGGCAGCGCCAGAAGATGTGCGTCCGGTCGAACCCGCCAAGGCCTGCATCCGCTGTGGAGAATGCGCGGAAGTCTGTCCCGCCGGCCTGCTGCCACAGCAGCTGTACTGGCACGCCCGCGGACGCGAGTTCGAGAAGGCCCAGGCGCTGAATTTGTTCGATTGCATCGAATGCGGATGCTGCGCCCAGGTTTGCCCTTCGCATATCCCTCTCGTGCAGTATTACCGCTACGCCAAGACCGGCATATTCCAGGCCGAGCAGGAGCGGCGCAAATCCGACATTGCCCGTACGCGCCACGAGTTCCGTCAGGGGCGCCTGGAACGCGAGAAGCAGGAGAAGGAAGCCGCCCGCCAGCGCAAACGTGAGTCGCTCCAACAACGCGAAGCCGCGCCAGCCAGCCCTGCGCCCGCCGCGAAGCCGGCGGGCAATGACGCCATCGCTCAGGCCATCGCCAAAGCCAAGCTTGAGAAAGCCCGGCGCCTGGCCCGCGACACCGAAGACTCCGCCACCGACCCGGTCGCCGCGGCCATCGCCCGCGCCAAAGCCAAGAAGGCCGCGCAGGACGAGCGCCCCATCACACAGGCCGCCGACGACCCGGTTGCGGATGCAATCGCGCTCGCCAAGGCGCGAAAGGCGGAGCAGAACCCGCTCGCCGACGATCCGGCGGCCGCAGCGATCGCCCGGGCCAAAGCCAACAAGGCCGCGCAGCGATCAACTGCTGAAGATCCGGCCACTCAGGCGATCGCCAGGGCCCTGGCACGCAAAGCTGCGCGAGCCGACAGCGACGCCAAGCCAGCCGGAGACGACGACCCCGTCGCCGCGGCAATCGCCCGGGCCAAGGCCAGAAAAGCCGCCCGCAACTCGGACCCGGACGCGTGATCAGCAGCTCACCCCATCTGCCGGTTACCACGGGTGTCGGGAGCATCATGCTCAAGGTCTGCCTGGGCCTGATCCCCGGCGCGCTGGCCTACAGCTGGTATTTCGGCTGGGGCGTGCTGGCGAATCTGGCCCTGGCCAGCCTGTCCGCTCTGGGCACCGAGGGACTGATCCTGCTGCTGCGCCGCCGCCCGGTGCGCAGCAGCCTGCTCGACGGCAGCGCGATGTTGACCGGACTGTTGCTGGGGCTGACGTTGCCAGCGGTCGCACCCTGGTGGATTCCGGTCTTCGGGGCCGCCTTTGCAATCGCCTTCGGCAAACAGCTATACGGGGGCCTGGGCTACAACCCGTTCAACCCGGCCATGCTGGGCTATGTGGTCCTGCTGATTTCCTTCCCCGCGCAAATGACCGTGTGGCTGGCGCCGGTTGCCGAGCGCGCTGTGGACAGCGCCAGCCTGCTGGCTTATTTCAGCGGCGCGGTGGGGCCGGCCAGCTTCGACGGCCTGACCAGCGCAACGCCACTGGACCAGATCAAAACCCAGCTCTCCCAGCAACTGACCGTGACCGAAGCAGAGGCCAGCATGGCCAGCGGATTGGTCGCCGGCCGTGGCTGGGATGTGATCAATCTGGCCTTTCTGATCGGCGGCATAGGGCTTTTGGCCGCGCGGACCATTCGCTGGCAGATTCCGCTGGGCGTGCTGGCGGGGCTGGGCCTGGGCGCCCTGGTGTTCAGTGCGGTCGATGCCGACCGCTACCCCGGCCTGCTCCACCACTGGTTTGGCGGCGGCGCCATGCTTGGCGCTTTCTTTATCGCCACCGATCCCGTGTCCGCCAGCACGACGCCACGTGGCCGCCTGATTTTTGGCTTTGGCGTCGGCTTGCTCACCTACCTGATCCGCAGCTTCGGGGGCTATCCGGACGCAATCGCATTTTCCGTGCTGCTGATGAATATCTGCGTCCCGCTGATCGACCATTACACCCCGCCCCGGGTGTATGGCCACGGACGGGCCCGCGAATGAACGAAACCATCCGCCAGGCGGCGCGCAGCGCGCTGGTGCTCGCCGCGTTCGCCGTGGCCGGCAGCGCGATACTCGCCGCGGCCAACCGGGCCACCGCCGAACAGATCGCCGCCAATGAACTGGCCGTGCTTGAAGGCCAGCTCAGTGCCCTGCTGCCAGCCGGCGAATATGACAATGACCTGCTCGCCGACACAATCGAAGTCGAATTGCCGTCCACCCTGTCCCCCGACCTGACCGAGACCGTGTATCGTGCGCGCCGCGCCGGTCAGCCCGTCGCTGCAATTCTGCCGGTCACCGCCCCCAATGGCTATACAGGCGCCATTCGCATGCTGGTGGGCATCCGGCACAACGGCAGCATCGCCGCCGTTCGGGTCGTCAAGCACAGAGAAACCCCGGGCCTTGGCGATGGCATCGATATCCAGCGTTCCGACTGGATTCGACAATTCGACGGCCGCTCCTTGCGCCACCCCAATCCGGAGCGCTGGAAGGTCCGCAAGGACAACGGCGATTTCGATCAACTCACCGGCGCCACGATCACGCCGCGCGCGGTCGTGGGCGCGGTCAGGGCGGCGTTGGAGTATTATCGCCAGCATCGCGATATGCTGTATGCGGAAGACGGGCATGGCCAGCAGTAGCAAGATTCTCAAAGACGGTTTGTGGAGCAACAACCCCGGCCTGGTGCAGCTGCTGGGCCTGTGTCCGCTCCTTGCTGTCAGCACCAGCTTTGTG
>JBFIIN010000081.1:0-11177 GCA_041601225.1 Oceanococcus sp. | reverse complement strand
TCCATCAAGTTGCGTGAACTGCTGAGGTTGACGGCTTCCAGCTCGTCGAGGGTCGGAAAGCCGCCACAGGCTTCGCCGGCATCGCAGATGAAGCCATCATTGTCGTGGTCGGTGCCGGCAATCACCAGATATGCGCCCGGGGCGACCTGCCCAAAGCTGAAGCTATAGCGATCGCCACTGCGCTGGGCGATGACTTGCCCCGCCACATTATCTTCGGCGTCGATCAACAACACATAGGTGGTCCCCAGCACGCCCGCCTGAGTAGCACTCACCGTACTCACCGAAACCGGAACGCGCAGCACTTGTCCGCTGTTCGCGGCGATGTCGATGGCGGCACTAAAGCTGGCCGCCTGGGCTGGCAAGCGGCTGCGGTCGACGTTGGCGCGGTAAGTCCCCAGACCATCCGCGTCGGTCGCGATGGGAACGACGCTGAGCCAGTCCCCGCCTTGATATATCCCGTTGTCGGAAATTTGGGTCACGCTGATCTGGCCCTGGGATGCGCCGTTGCGCACATTGAAGCTGAGGCTGTCGGCCAAACCCAGATTGAGCGCATTGGGTTCCGCGACCAGAAAGGGCTCGGGCGCCGTCGTGGCGGCGCGCACTGCGAGTGAGGCATCGATGAGTCCATGACCAAAGCGATTGTCCCGGCCGCTGGACCCCAGATCGCGCGTCAGCGCGCCGCTGGCAAGTAGCGCATCGAAATCGGCGGGGCTGAGGCTGGGCGCCTGGGCTTTCATCAAGGCCGCGACCCCTGCAACGTGGGGCGCGGCCATGGATGTGCCATTTTGAAAGGCCAGGGTGAATTCGCGGAACTCTTCGTTAAAAAAACTCGAGAGGATGCCGTCACCAAAACCGTCATTATTCTGATCCTGGCTGCCATCGCCGCCCGGCGCGGCCACGTCGATGCTGCTGCCAAAATTGGAATAGAAGGCCAGCTGCTCATTGATGTCCGTTGCCGATACCGAAACTGTTCCGGCACAGGAGGCCGGTACTGAAGGCAGGTCGGTGCTCTCATTGCCCGCCGCGGCAATGACGATCACGCCGGCTGCGCGGGCCGCCTGAATTGCCGCCTCCAGAGCCGAGTCAGCGCAACTGCCGGCCGAGCCCAGGCTCATGTTGATGACATCCACCGGCGTGATGGTGCGGCCCGAGCTGTTGCTCAGCCCGGCCGCGTAGCGGATCGCCTGGACGATATCGAAATCCGTGCCCCCTCCCTTGCCCAGCACGCGCAGGGGCACCAGGCGGGTATTCCAGCTAACCCCTGCAATCCCGACCCCATTGTCCGTTTCGGCAGCTACCGTGCCGCTGACATGGGTGCCGTGGAAGCTGCTTTCGCCCAGGATCTCGCCATCGCCGACGTCCTGTGGATTGGAGTCTGGCCCGTCCCCATCTCCTGCGATTGTCGGGTCGCTGATGAAATCGAAACCATCGGCATCAATCAGGCTGTCCAGTTCCGGATGGCCTGCGATGATGCCGGTGTCCAGCACTGCGACGCGCACCGTCGCTTCACCCTGGGTGATATCCCAGGCCTGGGGTGCGCGAATCTGGGTCAGATTCCATTGCAGGCCGAAGAACTCGTCATTGGGAACCCGGCTGGCACGGCGGATATGGTTCAGGGCCACGGCGGCAACCGCGGGGTCCTGCTGCAGGGCCTTCAATGTCAGCCGTGTGCGCAGTTCGGGGCTGTTTGGAAGCGGCGCGAAGTCCGGATGCGCGGGCCAGGGCCTGACCGAGGCTTTGGAGCGATTCAGCCGGTAACGACTGTAGCCCTCGGTGGCCTCGTCCATCACGCGCAAGTCATGGCGCTGGCGGGCTGCGGTTTTGGCGGCCGTGGGACGCCAGCGCACCAGGATTTCGTCGCTAACGAAACCGGCATCGGTCGCGCTGCCGCTGAAGTCCAGCTGGCCCAGGCTCAGGACGTAGTTGGACTCCCCGGCAAAGGCAAACACCAGGATGAAATAGGTGCCGGCCGGGCCGTCAAAGTTGATCTGCTCACTGCGGCTGCCCGCGTTGATCGATGACGCGACCAGGTCCAGCAGGCCATCGCCGTCGCTGTCCTGGTCGGAAAATACCGCCAGATCCAGATCATCTTCGCCGTCGCTGGCGACCTCCATAACCAGGGTCTGGCCTGGGATCAGGCCGGCGACATAGGTATCCACGTCGTCATCGTCGGGAGCGCAATCCTGTGTCACCTCATCGAAAAAACAGCGGGCGTATCCGGCCACCAGGCCGGGCAGGGTCAGCACTTGCGCGCTATTCGCGTCATCGTTGGGAATCCGGGTGCTTTGCGGATCATTGGTGTCACTGTCCACGAACAGGCCCCTGGCCGGCGCGATACCGCCGCTCAGCTGAACCAGTGGGTTCGGCGATGGTGTGGGGGAGGGCGCGGGTGGTGGAGAGGACTCGGAGCCTGAAGAGCCGCCGCAGGCGCTGATGAGTACGGTGATGCCTAGCGATAAGGTAGCGAACGCGCGCATGGCTTGGTCTCCGAATAAATCTCCGCAGGGTCCCAGTTTAGACCCATCGCGGTAATCCTGTACGTGTCGGCTGGCGAGCGCAATGTCGCCTGAGAAAGAGATGCAGGGTATACACGGCTCCATTAAAGTTTATCGAAAGACCACAAACTTCTCTGCCTGACTGCAGTAATGGTTCTTCTTTTCACGAATGCGATCACGCCCCTTGATTGGTGCATCGAATATGTACTCTCGATAGGCGCGACACTGTTTTTTCAAATTGGCCAGAATCCGTTTTCTGCAATTGATGTATTGGACGTTGCGCACATCCCCATAAAAGCTGCAGCTGTTTCCCTTTGAGGATTTAGGGCGGGTGACGGGCCGATATTGTTGTTGCGGATTTCCTTGAGGGCGGCGTTTCGGTTTGTTCAGCGCCTGTGCTGGCGGTTGGTGCCAGGTATAGAAATTCCCGCCAGTTGTGGCAAGGGCCTGTGCGTACATCTCACAGGCCCCAGGAAACTTGGCCGTGTTGGCCGGTTCGGTTCGGACCGTAGCCATGCACATCGCTTTTAGTTCGCTTATGGAATGCTTGGCGCTAGGAGTCTGCGCCGCAGGTTCGGGTTCCGGGGCATCCACTCGGGGCGGACGTCGCGGTTCGCTGGTTTGGTCTCCGGACAAAAAACCCTGGTCGTGGACGAACAGGTAGATAGCCATGCCGGCAACAACCATGGCTGCGATCAGCGACCCAGGACCTATAAAGCGGAATGTTTGATTCATCCGTCGCCCCTGCTTTCGCAAATTTTACGCCGCAGCCGCGAATTGGGTCCGTGGCGGGGCGCCAATTGCTTGATGCATCGCTATGGGCCTTGCGAGATCAAGCGTAGCGGCGTTCTACCAAGGGCACAACACGCTGGTGAATTGACGCCAATGCGTTTGATCTGAACAATGTTCAGAAACATCTCGAGTGTCGGCGATGGTGGCTTTCTCAATGCGAAACATCAGATGGTTTGTTGTGTGCATGGCGCTGGTGGTTGCGGCACTCGCGAGCGGTATGGCTTCGGGCCAGGAGCCGGGTTTCAGAATGGAGCGTGTCGTTCCCGCTCCGCAATCTGCGCTGGGCGCGGCGGCGCTTCGCGGAGACCTTGACGCACTGGAGAAGCTGCTGGACCGAGCCTCAGAGGATCAGGCTTATGCGGCTCTGGTATTGGCGGTCCAGCGCGGTCGCCTGGATGTTGCCAGCTGGTTGTTAAAGCGCAAGATTGGTCCGGATGTCGCTGACCCAGCGGCCATGACGGCGTTAAGCGCCGCGGTTAAGGCGGGCCGCGTCGAAGCCGTGAAATTGCTGTGCGCATTTCATGCGGATCCTGATCGCCCTATCGCCACCGGTGAACGCCCCTTGCATCAGGCGCTGAAATCGAATTACGACGCTCGTACTGCACTGGTTGCTGCGCTTATTGCTTGCGGAGCGGATCCTCGGCTGCCTGATGGCATACGCACACTGCGGGAGGGGCAGCAGCGCCTGCCAGCACACACGCCGACGAGTTTGCTGGCTGCCCAGACCCGAGATTTGGATGTCGTGCGCCTGGTGCTGGCCGCTGGTGCGCCGGTCAATGAAACGCGGCCCTGCTGTGTTTTTACGGCACTCATGGCGGCGGCCCGCGACCCAAAAATATTTGGCCTTTTCATCGACCATGGTGCGAATCCGCTGCTGCCCGCCAACAACCCGTCCGGCATCCTGCATGTGGCCAGCTGTGACTCTGGGTATGACGCGCAGGGCACTGGTGTACTGCGCCGCCTGCTGCGCTTGAATCCTCTACTCAAGGACTACGGCGACGACGGTGAGCTTGCGCTTGCCTGCGCGGCCGAGCGAGCCAATTTGCAGGGCGTCAAACTGATGCTGAAAGCGGGCGCCGATCCGAACGCCAAGGACTCCCTTGGGCGTACCGCCCTGAGCAGGATCGCGTTGCAGGTGGCGAGTGAGCTTGCCGACGCGGCGGACTCACCTGCTGGTTCAGATCAACGCGCAGCGCGCTGGATTCAGATCCTTGACTTGCTGCTGAAGCACGGCGCAGATCCAGCACAGGACCAGCAGATACTGGATGTCGATCTTCCGGACGGTGCCTTGGGGCAGCGCTTGTCAGCTATGCGCCAGTTGGCCTGGGAGAGTCTGCTGGCGGAGTGCCGCGACTATCGCTCCACGCTGCTGTTTGCGCACGGCAAGAACAACGAGCCGCCCGCGCGCCAAGCGAATAATCATGATTTCGCGGAAGCAGAATTCGTGCAAATGACGGCTCTGCCGCCGCCGTCTTATGAGCCGACAATTTCACCCGATGGCCGCTGGTTGGCCTACTGGCGTTCCCAGATACCCCATGCGCCGTCAGCGGAACTCGTACTCTATGACTTGCGGGAGGACGCAGTGCATCAAGTGGACATGTTGGAGACGTTCCCCGTGCAGAGGCTCCACCCCTTGCGCTGGAGTGCCGATTCCAAGCGGATCGCCTTGGCGGATCGGGCGCTGCCGCTCATAGATTTGTCGGGGCCGCAGCCGCGATCACTTCACGATGCGGCGTTCACTGCGGCACGCAGGCCGGGCAGTGCGCCCTGCCTCCTGCGCTGGGAAGGCGGCATGGCCTGGGAGGATGTGCCCGAACGTGGCCGGTCGGAGGATTCGCAGTGGTCCTATGATGGAAAGTATCACTACCAATTGCTCCACCTCGGCCGGGACTGGCAGGCACTGGCGGCTGTGCACGACGGCGATTACACAGTGCTGGCCCGGCACAGCGTGGCCGAATTGCGTCTTGAGCGGGATCGGGAAGAAGCCCGCTTGCGCGCTGAAATGAAATCCCGTGGTATGACGCCAGACCAGATGCGGGCACTGCAAAAGTTCAAATCAAAGTTTTTAGGCGAGTTCGAACGGCCAATAGAGTACTCACTCAGGGAAAGCATCCTGTCGGCCGGTGGGCGTTATCTGTACTACCGCCTCGCGGGCAGCCACCGCAGTCGGCACTTCGTACTCGACGTCGAGAGTAGTCCGGCGCGCGCATGGGAAATTTCTGCCGAGATTCTCGGCGCGGCCTGGCATCCGAATGACCGCGAGTTGTACTTCGTCTTGAATACAGGCGCCGAATCCGACTTTTACTATGGCCAGCATGGCGTGCTGGCGGTCGCCCGGTTTCCGTAGCTTGGTACCAAGGCATGTGCATCGATGGGTTTCGCCAAACGCGAAATAGGGGACGAACGCGAAATAGGGGACGTACCACGTAGCAGATCGTTCAACGCCTCACCAGTAAAGGCGGTCCGTCGCCATCGACGCGCATTTATCTCGTCCCCCGTCCCCAGGAACTCAGCGGTCCAGATACTGCAGTGTGCGTTCCCAGGCCTCGCTGTGGTTGCCGAATGCCCACTTGGGATCATTCAAGCGGGGAGCCGAGCGTGCCGGGGTCGTCGTCACGCAGCTCGTCGGCATCGACCGGCATGAGGTTGTGTACCATTTGCGCAAAGCCCCGCATCAGGCGATGCATGAGCGCATAATCCGTGAACGTATTCGTGGTGTCGACACCCCAGTTCAGCAGGTATTGCGGGCCCGTGATGTACTGCAGAGTTGGAAATCCGGCGGTCTCGAATTCGGTGGCTTCGCCGGGCCAGCCGATTTCGCCTGGCTCGGACCGCGACGGGTAGAACGGCCGCAGCACGAAGTGGCGCTTGATGTCCTCTCGCTTCAGCAGTTCGATGCCTTCGCTCACCAGCGGTTCATTGGGGCCGACGAAAATGCCGCCCATTTCATTGCGTCCCGTCAGACCGTAACTCCCATCGGCCAGCTCGACGTATTCCCGCGCGCCCAGATGCTCAAGCGAGATGATCGTGGCGACTTTCGACTTGAGCGCCTGATTCTCCTCGACCCAGGCCAGGGCGCCTGCCCAACCGGAGAAATGTCCGGAGGTCAGGAGAATCAGGATCGACTTTGGCCGGTCTGCTTGAGGCACGCCCTTGAAGTAACGTGCGAGCTCCACGACTGCGATGGTGCCGTTGTCTTCGATCGAGTTCGGCCCATCCGTGTGGGAATGCAGCACGATGAGGTTTTCGGCGTCGGGGCCGGGTGCACCAGGAATGATTCCGGACAGATTGTACGAAGTTGAGTTCGAATCCACGGTGGCGTTCATAACCAGACGCGCCTGAACACCGGTCGCGGCGTTTTTGATCAAGGAACCCACCTCCCGATCCACATAGACGCCAGGGACGTTTCGGATATTGCCGTCATACGGAAAATACGCTCCGCGGGCCGCCTCCTCGGGGAGGTCAAGCACGGCGACCAGACCCGCGGCGCCGGCGCTGGAAAGCGCGTCGAGAATGACCCACATGCCGGCCTGAGCCAGCCAGGTCCGGCGGTAGATGTCGTTCGGGTTGGTATCGTTGTCCGGATCGTGCTCGTAGTAGGCGATTGACCTGAACACGGCCAAGGGCAGCGGGGCGGGTGGCACATCGACCACGACGATCTTGCCACGTGGATCTTCCCCCTCAATCAAACCGGTCACCGGGTCGATGGACGCATAGACCAGTGGGGCCTCGATGCCTTTCTCGTCACCGGTTCCCGAGAACGGAATGTAGGCGGCGAGATCGAAGGATCCGGCATCGGGTCCTTCGAGGATCTCGAGTGAAAACTGGGCAGGAGGATTCCAGCGGTCGAAGCTGAACGGATGCTTCTGCGTGGAAACGCCCAGTGACTCGAGGCGAATATTCAGGTGTTCGATGAAAGCGAGCTCGGCCTCACTACCGGCCGGGCGATTCCCCGCATCGAAGTTATCGATCTCGCCCTGCAGAGCGCGTAGTTCTTCTGCACTTGGCAAAGCCGTCAATGCAGCGGAGTCGTCGGCCCGCGCTAATGGTGCGCCATTGCTTGCACTGTCATTGCCGCTGTCGCCACAGGCGGACAGCGCAAGGCCGTAGATGATGGCGATGACGTAAAAGATGCCGCGCATCATTGTTTTGGTCATGGATTGAACAAGATTTTTGTCAGGTTGCAGGGTTGAACTTGGCCGGCGTCTGGGTACGGGGATGCGTAAACGCAGGTTCATTGCCGGGCTGCGAATTGATCCTAGCCCGCATTATTCATGAACTGCACCCGCCCTCGCTTGCCCTTTGAATTCACAAGACATTTTGCTCAGTCGGAAATACACACTGTTATTCCTCTCCTTCGCAAAATCCCTTGTGGATTCAAAGTTCTGCGCGATCATCGGGCACCTTCATGAATAATGCGGGCTAGCAGTTTGCTGCGCACCTTCGGTCGATCCAAACGGACGAGGCTCAATGCCCCTGGAAAACTCCCTCGCGCCGTTCGATGAAGGAGTGAACTCCTGCGGCGGCGTCCTCATGTAGAGATTCATGCCGGCGGCCCGCTGAGCAATGCGGTTGTCCTGTTGTTTCGCGCACCGCTCTCAGCCAGCACGACAAATCTGCAATCGGTTGCGTTTGCTAAGCTCGCAGCAAACTTCACAATGGCTGGGAGTAGCATGGGTACGCGAGTCAGATATCAGCTGGATAACGGTGTTGCGACTATTCAGATGGACGATGGCAAACGCAACGCTTTGTCTCCGGAGATGTTCAAGGAGTTATACGCCGCCCTGGATCAAGCCGAGCGCGACAAGGCCATCGTGATTCTGACCGGGCGCGCGGATGTGTTTTCCGCCGGCTTTGACCTGAAAGTGATGAAAGCGGGCGGCCCGCAAACGATCGCCATGTTGCGGGCCGGCTATGCGCTCACGGCGCGCGTTCTGACCTATCCGTACCCGGTCATTACGGCGTGCAGCGGGCACGTGCTGGCCATGGGGGTGTTTCTGATGCTGGCCTGTGACTACGTGATCGGGAGTCAGGGAGATTTTAAAGTGTCGGCAAACGAGGTCGCCATCGGCTTGCCCCTGCCGCGGGTGGCCGAGGAGATGCTGCGGCATCGCCTGCGTCCGGCCGATTTTCAACGGGCGGCGGTGCTGGCGGAGTACTTCCCGGTAGCGCAGGCCAAAGACGCTGGGTTTTTCGATCAACTGGTCGCGCCGGACCAACTCATGACCACGGCGCAAGAGCTGGCCAGGGCATTTTCCAAGCTGGATATGCGAGCCCACCGGGTGACCAAGCTGCGCGTGCGCAAGAACTTGGTCAGGACCATACGGCGCAGCATTCCCCTGGATTTGAAAGATGCCGTCGTGACCGGTGTCCGTGCGGCCGTAACTTCGCGTCGCTCCTGAGTCCCGCACCGGGTGTTGCTCGCAGGCGCTTCGGGATCCGGGGTCAAGCATCAGAGTCAGGCCGGCCTTTCGCGGGCCGGGAGGCTCGCGCGGCAATAGTTGCCAAGTCCTGATCTGAGCGCGGGCGCATGTGCCCATGCCCGGCCGGACCTCCGTCGCAGGTCTGCCGCAGCGGTTCGGCAGGCCATAAGTTCTTGACATTCCCTTGACTTCTCAATGGACAGTATCCGGCGTTGGCATATCGCCTGATTTTGGAAAGGAGAGAAGGAACGTGGCTAAACTTGAAGACATCGAGGGCATTGGCCCGAACTACGCCAACAAGCTGCGGGCGGCCGGCATCGGCTCGCAGAAAAAGTTGCTTGAGGCGGGTAGCACGCCGGCTGGTCGGCGACGCATCCAGAAGGACACCGGCCTGTCCGCCAAGCTGGTGCTGAAGTGGGTCAACCGCGCCGATCTGGCCCGGGTACGCGGAGTCGGTGAAGAGTATGCCGACCTGCTGGAGGTTGCCGGCGTCGATACGGTGCCCGAACTGGCGCGGCGCAATGCGCAGAACCTGTACGAGCGGATGAGTGCGCTCAATGCCTCCCGCAAACTGGTCCGGGCGAT
The DNA here is from genome assembly GCA_041601225.1 of Oceanococcus sp. Lineage (GTDB taxonomy): Bacteria > Pseudomonadota > Gammaproteobacteria > Nevskiales > Oceanococcaceae > JBFIIN01. The sequence goes on along the minus strand of JBFIIN010000081.1, from coordinate 1,882 downwards.
TCCGCCGCTGGCCAAGGTGCAGGCCTGGACTTTGCAGGCCAAGGACTTGCCGCGCGCAATTCATTATTGATTACAGCGGCCTGGAAGCTACGGCGGGCGCGAGTGCGACCCGCCGTTTTTATTGCCCGAACACCTGCTTGAGCAATTCAGTCGTGCGCCGCGCCGGATTTTGCCGTATGGCGGCTTCTTCTTCGGCCAGATAATGGAACACGGCATCAGTGGCGCTGCCAGCCACATGTTCGCCAAGATCGGTACGCAGATCGGGAATCCAGGGCATGCCGGCCAAGTTTCCCTGCAGATCATCATAGACTTGTAGCGCGCCGACATTGGCCAGTGATTGGTCAATTACGGGTCGCATCTGCAGCAGCAGTTCGGGTCGCATCTGTCCCTCGAAAAACCGGGTCGCTGCATCGTTCGGGCCTTGCAGAATATTGCGGGCATCGGCCAGCGTCATCTGGCTCACGGCATCCAGGAAAAGTTCACGGGCGCGGGGTACCGCCAGCTCCGCGGCGCGGTTCAGGCGCAACTCCAGATCATCCAGACTGCCAGACAGGCCGGCGCGCGCGAGCGTGTCGCGGAGCTGGCGCAGGCGCTTGGGCAGGGGTATGTGCGCCACTGGATCCAGGTTAAAGCCTTCATTCTGGCCAAGGCGGCCAACCACGGCTTCTCCGCCAACGCGCAGCGCTTCACGCAGCCCGTCGGCGATCTGTTGCTCGCCCAATGCACTCTGCGGCTCGCTGCCGCCGAGGCCGCGCAGGAAATCTTGCCCCTGCTGCCACCAGTCATTGGCGCTGACCGTTGCCGGCAGCAGCGCAAAGCTGAGCAGGCAGGCGCCGGTAAACGTGTGGCGAAACTCGCGATGCCGACTGGGCGGCGCCGGCCGTTTGCCGGCCGAGATGACTCCTGTGCTCATTGTGCGTTTCCTTGGTATGAGGGTTGCTGCGCGGGGCTCGCTTACGCTGGCAGTACCAGCCCTATCGTCGGTTGCCAGCCCAGGGTCACGAAGTGCACCTGGATGTCGCTGCTCTTGGCCCGTACCGGCACCTCGGCGAGTTCGACCTGCTGTGCGTCGAAACCCGATTCCAGACGATCGACCTCGGCCTCGAACTCCCGACCGAGCGCGGCCACCTGCTCCTGCAACAGCGCCTCGCGTTCGCGGGCGCGGTCCACGTCCGCGGCTTGCTGGCGAACCCGGCCGGCCCGTCGGGTCGCGGCGCCCACGCGCCGCACATTGGTGGCGCTGACCGTCTTGCGACCGAGAAAGGCGCCGAGCAGGGCGCCGCCGAATGACAGCGCGGCATCGACCTTGCTCTGCCTGCTCTGGTCGGCTTCCCGTTCGACCGCCTGCTGGGCGCGCAGCAGTTGGGCGTCCATTTTCTTCAGTTTCGTGTCGTAACGCTTGCGCAATTTGGCGATTTCGCGATCCCGCTGCTCGCTGGCGGTCTGCTGCAGGCGGATGCGGAACTCGGCTTCGGTTTCGCCCGGCGCGGACAGCAGCTTGAACTCGGCACAATGCCACAGGGTAAGCGGTCGCTCGGTGCGAATATGGCGCAGCAGATCGCGGTTCCAATGGGTTTTTGCGGCAGGCTTGAGCAGGGCCGCAGGGCATGGCGCATAACGCGCACCCGCTTCCCCTTTGCGGCGCAAATCCTCGACCGCCACAGCCAGCGGCCGGGCCGTGCTCCAGTCCAGCGTGACCGGCCCATCCTGCGGCTCGACGGCCAGCAGTAGCCGCTCGCTGTGATCCAGCTTGTGACGGGCGCTGTGGTAGCTGACATCCGCGGCGGCCAGCAGGCAGGGGCGGTAGATCACCGCTTCGCCAGGCCCCGGCCGCTGACGCAGCGGCAGCAGGTAGCTCTTTTGACCGGTCGGCATCGGCGGC